>JAIXVK010000085.1 GCA_027483085.1 Comamonadaceae bacterium
GACCACGTGGGCGCTCCGGTGCAAGAGGGCCTGCTGCTGGTACACAACACCTTGCGGGGCGTGGGCCTGCGGGATCGCGTAAAAATCGGGGTGGCTGGCAAAGTGGTGAGCGCATTTGATGTGGCCCGCTACATGGCGCTGGGGGCCGACTGGTGCAACAGCGCGCGGGGCTTCATGTTTGCCTTGGGTTGCATCCAGGCCCAACACTGCCACACAGGCCACTGCCCCACGGGCGTGACCACCCAAGACCCGTTGCGACAGCAAAGCCTCGTCGTGCCTGACAAGGCGGATCGGGTCTACAACTTCCACCAACAGACCTTGTTTGCGCTCAAGGAAATGGTGCAAGCCGTGGGGGTACACCACCCGAGCGAGATCACGGCCCACCACATCGTGCGCCGCAGCGACAACAAGGTCCGCTCGCTGGCACAGTTCATCCTGACCCAGTTGCCCAACGGCGCCTTGCTGGGCGAATCAGTGGCCAGTTTGCCCTTGATCTACCGCCAAACCTGGCCCCGGGCACAGGCCCACAGTTTTGCGCTCCGCCCCGAATAATGCAGTTCCGGCGGGCAGCGTTTTACAGGCGGGTTTTATGGCTGATGGCATGGCTCTGGTGCGTCGCATCTCCGGCGCTGGCCGGAGACGGCACACGGGTACTGATGTTGGTGTCGTACCACCCGGGCATGGCGTGGAGCGATGCACAACTCGCCGGTGTGCGCACGGCCCTTGAGGGGGTTGCGCCGCCGATTGACCTGCAAATCGAGTACCTCGACACGAAACGCGTCGCGCCGAGCGACAAGCATTTCCGCCTGGTAGAGGCGGTCTTGATGAGCAAGATCGGGGCATCTGCTCCGGCCTTGATTCTGGCCTCGGACGATGATGCCCTGGACCTGGCTTTGCAACTCCGCAAACGCCACTATCCGCAAGTGCCGGTGTTGTTCTCTGGCGTGGCGATCAGCCGCTCGGAAGCACTGGCCCGCGAATCCCGTATCGGCGGCGTGTTTGACGATGTGAACGTGGGCAGCAGCCTCACGGTGGTCCTCCGAATGCTCCCCGCCACCCGGCGCATTGTGGTGGTACACGACCAAAGCCGCACCAGCCTGGCCCAAGTCGAGACTCTGCGCGAAGGCTTGGCCGCCCAGCCGCGGCTGGGGGTGGAATACCTGACCGACATGCCTGCCGCCGCGGTGCAAGCGCGCTTGGCACAACTGGGGCCGCAAGACCTGGTGTTTGCGCTGCCATTCAACCGGGATGCCAACGGCGCCCTCTTCAGCCACGAGGAGGCTGCAGACCTTTGGGCCAGCGCGTCGCGAGCGCCGGTCGCGGTAACCCGCGATGTCGCCATGCGGCCCGGGATTCTGGGTGGTTTTCTGGTGTCAGGGGTCGCCCAGGGGCAGGCCATGGGGGAACTAGCGAAACAGCTTATCAGCGGCAGCGCCCCCCAAACCCTGCCGATGAAAGCGGCCCCGGTGCAGGCCACGTTTGACTACCCGCAACTCCAACGCTGGGGCATAGACCCGGACCTGCTGCCGCCTGGTGCGGTGGTGCTCAACCCACCGCCCAACCCGCTCGAAGACTTGCGCCCCTACTTGGTGTGGCTGGCCGCCTTGTTTGGGAGTCTGCTGATCATCATTGGCTTGCTGCTGTACGGCATTCGCAGCCGCCAGATCGCAGCGCGCGCACTGCAGCAAAGCGAGAAAAACTACCGCGACTTGTTTGACCACAGCCCGGACGGGATCCTGATCCAAGCGCTTCCCGGTGGGCACACGGTCGAGGTCAACCCGCGCTTTCTGAGCATGTTAGGCTACACCGCCATCGAGGCACGGCAACTGCAGTTCAAAGATTTGCGCGTGGAGGCGGGGGCCGCCCCCTTGACCCCGACACAGGCGACTGAGGCCCAGCTCCGCCGCAAAGACGGCAGCGTGTTCTGGGCCGAGGTCTCTGCAATCGAACTGCAAGTAGGTACCTCCAACCGTGCGGTCATCAACCTGCGTGATATCACCGACCGCAAGCGGGCCGAGTCGCTGGCGCAAGAGATGGAACACCGCATCCGGCAGATTTACGAGAACCTCCCGGTGGCGGTGTTTGCCATCGATGCCCAGCACCGCGTGACTTTCTGGAATCCGCAAATGACGCGCCTGACCGGCGTCAAAGCGCAAGACGTGGTGGGCACTACCGACAGTTGGCGCGGCATCTACCCTTCCAAACGCCCCTGCCTGCTGGATGTGCTGGTCGACGGTAACCAGGCCGATGACATCACCCGTTTCTTTGGTGACAACTTGCGAGCCAGCACCCTTGTTCCCGGGGCGTTGGAGGGCGAAGGCTATTTCACGAATGCGGACCAGACACAGGGCATGTGGGGCCGCTTCTGCGCAGCGCCGCTGCGTGACGCAGACGGCACCATCACCGGTGCGATTGAAACCATGATCGACATCACGCCGCTCAAGCTCATCCAAACCGATCTGGAGACCCTGAACCGCGAGCTTGAAGCCCGAGTGGAGACTCGCAACGCAGAACTCCAGCGCGCGATGGGTCAGCTGCTGCAAAGTGAAAAGCTGGCCGCACTCGGCAGCCTGGTAGCTGGCATGGCCCATGAGCTCAACACGCCTATCGGCAACGTGTTGGCGGTCGCAAGCACCTTGACCGAAGATGCGGCCTCGTTTTCCCAAAAACTGCTCTCCGGCAGTGCACGACGGGGCGACGTCGAAAAAGGCGCACTCCGCCTGCAAGAAGCCAGCGTGTTGATCGAGCGCAACGCCATCCGTGCAGCCAAGCTGATCAGCGGCTTCAAAGAAGTGGCGGTGGACCAGACCAGCTCGCGCAGGCGCCATTTCCCGCTGTTGGAGGTCATGCAGGAAATTTTGCACACCACACAACCGCTGTTCAAAGGAAAGGGCCACACGGTCACACTCGATATCCCGCCTGATCTGGAGCTCGACAGCTACCCCGGCCCGCTGGAGCAGATCATGACCAATCTGTTGGCCAACTCGATCCACCACGCGTTTGCAGCCGATGTGGCCGGCGAAATGGTGATTCGGGCTGAGTCGCAGGGTGAGCAGATCCTGCTGCACTACCGGGACAACGGCTGCGGCATTCCGGCGGCCAACCTGGCCCACATTTTTGAGCCGTTTTACACCACCAAACTCGGC
>JAIXVK010000591.1 GCA_027483085.1 Comamonadaceae bacterium
CGGTATCTCACGCTCCACATAGCGAGCCAGCTGCTGCAGTTGACGTGCCCTGCTTGTCCGGATCAGCCCCAAATGAACCACCAGTACATGCACACTGCGGCCCGCCACATCCAACTCCACATGCAAAAGACCCCGCTGCTCCAAGCGGTGGTCAGACATATCTTCGTGTTGATGCGTCAGCACCGGCCATCGTGACAGCAAGGCATTGCCGTGCTCACCGTGGCGAGTCACTGCATTGGTGCGGTACACCGCGTGGTAGCCCTCGGGAGCCAGAAAGTCGGCTTGAGGCGCCTCAGGCCAATGCGGGAAATGCCGGGATTCACCGTGGTGCATTTTGCGAACCTCTTGCAAACACAGCACATCGGCCTCCATGCCGGCCATCGCATGGCTGAGGTTGTGAATCTCCAAACGGCGCATCGGGCCAAAACCCTGCACACCCTTGTGAATGTTGTAAGTGACAACGCGCAAATTTGTCATGCTTTGCTCCTCCCCAATGGCAGCCGATCCCAGTGCATCAGCATCAAGATGGCCTCCGCATTGGAAGGAGAAAAGCAGAGGTCCGCTGCATCAGCCATCGGCAGCCAACAGCTGTCCGTGTGCTCCGTCGGGCTCAAATGAACATCGGGCTTATGCGGAACACCCAAGCCAAACACCCGCTCGGTGTTGTGCGTGACGCCGGGAGCGTATCGGTACAGCCAGCGGGGATAAATCGGATAAATGTTCTCCAGCCCCCAATCGACCAGCCCTTGCTCGAAGGGCCCGCCGGGTCGGCAGTCGAGGCCCGTCTCTTCCCAGACCTCCCGGGCTGCTGTGACGGCCCAGCGCTCCTCTGGAAAGTCTTTGGCCCCCGTCACGGATTGCCAAAAGGGTGGCGCCAAGGGGTCAGGCTCCACACGGCGTATCAGCAGTACCTCGTGCTGTGGCGTGTAGATCACCACCAAGACCGACTGAGGAATTTTGTACGGCAACGTCATGAGCCTCGCAATGAAAAAGGGCGCCATAGAGGCGCCCTTTCATTGTGCACGACCCGCTGACGGGCCCACCACGTTTCAGGCTGTTTTGGCCAAATCCACGTTGCGCAAGCGGATGTGCAGTTCGCGCAGCTGCTTTTCGTCCACCGGGCTCGGCGCTTGGGTCAACAAGCATTGCGCGCGCTGGGTCTTGGGGAAAGCAATCACGTCACGGATCGACTCGGCACCCGTCATCAAGGTCACGATACGGTCCAGACCGAAGGCCAAGCCACCGTGTGGAGGCGCGCCGTACTGCAAGGCATCCAGCAGGAAGCCGAACTTGAGCTGGGCTTCTTCCGGTGTGATCTTCAGGGCATCGAACACCTTTTGCTGCACGTCGGCGCGGTGGATACGGACAGAGCCGCCACCCATTTCCCAGCCGTTCAACACCATGTCGTAGCCTTGCGAGATGCATTTCTCGGGCGCAGTGACCATCCAGTCTTCGTGACCGGCCTTGGGGGCTGTGAACGGGTGGTGCACGGCGGTGTAGCGCCCGTTTTCCTCGTCGAATTCGAACATGGGGAAGTCGACCACCCACATCGGACGCCAGCCGGCAGTGAACAAACCGTTCTTCTTGCCGAACTCGCTATGCCCGACCTTCAGGCGCAGGGCACCGATCGCGTCGTTGACGATCTTTTCTTTGTCTGCACCGAAGAAGATCAGATCGCCGTTCTGGGCACCAGTGCGCTCCAGCACAGCATTCAGGGCTGCGTCGTGGATGTTTTTCACGATTGGGCTTTGCAGGCCATCACGGCCCTTGGACAGGTCGTTCACGCGGATGTAGGCCAAGCCCTTGGCTCCGTAGATCTTGACGAACTCGGTGTAAGCATCGATTTCGCCACGGCTGATACCACCGCCTTCCACCGAGCCACCGGGAATGCGCAAGGCCACCACACGGCCGCCCTTCATGGTGGCGGCGCCAGAGAAGACCTTGAAGTCCACATCCTTCATGACGTCGGTGAGCTCGGCAAACTCGAGGTTCACGCGCAAGTCAGGCTTGTCGGAGCCGTACAAGCGGGCTGCGTCCTGGTAGGTCATGACCGGGAATTCACCGAGGTCCACACCAATGGTGTTCTTGAACACGGTGGTGATCATGCCTTGGAACATGTCACGGATGTCCTCTTCCGTCAGGAACGAGGTTTCAATATCGATCTGGGTGAATTCGGGCTGGCGGTCAGCGCGCAAGTCTTCGTCGCGGAAGCACTTAGTGATCTGGTAGTAGCGGTCAAAGCCCGCCACCATCAACAACTGCTTGAACAATTGGGGCGACTGGGGCAGCGCAAAGAATTGGCCATCATGCACACGGCTGGGCACGAGGTAGTCGCGGGCGCCTTCGGGCGTGCTCTTGGTCAACATCGGGGTTTCGATGTCCACAAAACCGTTGGCGTCCAAAAACTTGCGCACTTCCATGGCCACGCGGTAGCGCAGCATCAGGTTGTTTTGCATGTAGGGGCGACGCAGATCCAGCACGCGATGGGTCAAGCGAGTGGTCTCAGACAGGTTGTCTTCGTCCAGCTGGAACGGTGGGGTTACCGACGCGTTCAGCACGGTCAGTTCATGGCACAGCACTTCAATCTTGCCGCTCTTGAGACCGTCGTTGGTGGTGCCTTCGGGACGAGCACGAACCAAGCCCTTGATTTGCACGCAATATTCGTTGCGGATCTCTTCAGCCACCTTGAACATGTCGGCGCGATCGGGGTCGCAGACCACTTGCACATAGCCTTCGCGGTCACGCACATCGACAAAAATCACGCCACCGTGGTCGCGGCGACGGTTCACCCAGCCACACAGGGTTACGGTTTGGCCCAACAGGGCTTCGGTCACAAGACCGCAATAGTGAGTACGCATAGCCATAGAGTGCTTTCGATTCGTCGCAGAGCCTGCGACGGGTTAGTAATAGGGTTATTGAGGCGCGCTACCCGGCTTCACGGGGAGTGCACTGGGGGCCACAGAGCCCATGGAAATCACATAAGTCAACGCTTCGTCCACGCTCATGTCGAGCTCGATCACGTCCTTGCGCGGCAACATCAGAAAGAAACCGCTGGTAGGGTTAGGCGTGGTCGGGACATACACACTGACAAAAGCATCGCCCAAATGCGAGGCCACCTCTCCGCCCGGCGTACCGGTCTGGAAACCGATAGTCCAACTGCCTTCGCGGGGGTATTGAATCAGCAGCGCAGTGCGAAACGCATTTCCATTGCTGGAGAACAAGGTGTCCGACACCTTTTTGACACTGTTGTAAATGGATTTGACGATCGGGATGTTGGTAAACAACTTGTCCCACTGCTTGACCCACCAGCGCCCCGCCACGTTGGACACCAAAGCGCCCGTCACCAGCAGCGCCGCAAACACCAAAACCACCCCTAAGCCGGGAATGCTGTGCAAGTGCTCAATGGTCGGTGCACTGCTGGTCGGCGCGACCGCCGATACGCCACTCAAAAAGCTGGCAAACACGGCGTCCAGCAAACCCACCAACCACAAAAGAACCCAGATCGTGATCGCCAATGGCAACCACACCATCAGGCCGGTAAGCAGGTATTTTTTAATGGGCACAGGTGCTCCGGTTCAGGTGGAGGTAGACGGTGTTGACGCCGCAGCAGGCGCAGGTGCGGCAGCCGGGGCTTCCGATTTCGAGTCCGTTTTTGCGTCGGTTTTGGGTGCTGCGCTGTCCGGGGCGGCAGGTGCCACACCGGTCGCTGGGGCACTGCCACCTTTGAAATCGGTCACATACCAACCGGAACCCTTGAGTTGGAAACCGGCGGCGGTTACTTGCTTTTTGAATGCCGGGGCATTGCACTGAGGGCAATCCTGCAGGGGTGCATCAGAGATTTTCTGCAATACATCCTTGGCAAACCCGCAGGACTCGCATTTATAGGCGTAAATGGGCATGGAAGTAGAGCTCAGACCTGAAGTTGCAAAACTCTCAATTATAGGTGCGCTGTCAGAACCACCGGAAGCGAGCCCACAGCTGCAGCACCACCAGCCCCACAGAAAACCCGATGACTATGGCCACCAGCGTCTGGAGCAAACGATTGGTGCGCTTTTGCTCCACCAACAGCTCACGGATCAACGCGTCATTGCCGGAGTTGGGCCGCTGCAAGTACTGGTGTAACAGACTTGGCAACTCTGGTAACAGCTTGGCGTAGCGTGGTGCCTGGGCCTTGAGTTCGTGCAGCAATTTTTGCGGGCCCACCTGCTGCAGCATCCACTGCTCCAAAAAGGGTTTGGCAGTGGCCCACAAGTCCAAGTCCGGATCCAAGTCTCGCCCCAAACCTTCGATGTTGAGCAAAGTTTTTTGCAGCAACACCAGCTGCGGCTGAATCTCGACCTGGAATCGTCGTGAGGTCTGGAAAAGCCGCATCAGCACCATGCCGAGCGAAATTTCCTTGAGTGGCCGGTCGAAATACGGCTCGCAAACAGCCCGCACCGCCGCTTCCAACTCGTCTACCCGGGTCACCGCAGGCACCCAACCAGACTCGATGTGCAGCTCCGCCACCCGCTTGTAGTCGCGGCGGAAAAACGCCACAAAGTTCTGCGCTAAGTACTCTTTGTCGACCTCGGTGAGAGTGCCGACAATGCCGAAATCCAGTGAGATATAGCGCCCGAAGGTCTCAGGCGCCAAGCTCACTTGGATGTTGCCCGGATGCATATCCGCATGGAAAAACCCATCGCGGAACACTTGGGTGAAAAACAGCGTCACCCCGTCACGCGCCAACTTGGGAATGTCCACCCCCGCCGCACGCAAGGTATCGATCTGGCTGATGGGCACACCCACCATGCGCTCCATAACCAGCACCTCGGTGGTGCAATAGTCCCAGTGCATTTCAGGGATGAGCACCAAGTCTAAGCCCTCCATATTGCGGCGCAACTGCGCCGCGCTGGAGGCTTCGCGGACCAGGTCCAGCTCATCGTGCAGGTACTTGTCAAACTCTGCCACGACCTCGCGGGGCTTGAGGCGCTTGCCGTCTGCAGACAGCCCCTCGACCCAACCGGCCATCATGCGCATGAGTGCCAAGTCTTTGTCGATCACCCGCAACATGTCAGGCCGCAATACCTTGACGGCCACTGCGCGCTCCCGCCCCTGCCGGTCACGCAGCACAGCGAAATGCACCTGGGCAATCGATGCGCTCGCCACCGGCGTGCGCTCAAACGACACAAACAATTCCGACACCGACTTGCCCAGTGCACGCTCAATCGTGGCCACCGCGATAGCTGAATCGAATGGGGGCACACGGTCTTGCAGCTTGGCCAACTCATTGGCGATATCCAGCGGCAACAAATCGCGGCGGGTCGACAACACCTGGCCGAACTTGACAAAAATCGGGCCCAAACGCTCCAGCGCCTCACGCAGGCGTTGACCACGGGGCTCATCGAGAGAGCGACCGACCGACACAATGCGGGCCAGCAAGCGCAGCCAAGGCTTCTGGAAGCTGGTGAGTACCAGCTCGTCGAGCCCGTAGCGCAGGACAACCCAGACGATAAAAAACCCGCGGCCGAAGCGGCTCATGGCGTGGTGCCGGTCGAACCCGCAGGCGCGCGTTTGGCCACGAACTGCTGCAAGGCCTGGCCGGCGGTGCGGCAGGTTTGCATGAACATGTGCGCTGGCGCATCGCCCATAATCTTGGAGAGATCCTCTTCCACATCCCAGCGCACATGGTCTGCCAGCCAGTTGACTTCAGCGGCTAACTGCACATCGCCTTCGATCCGCACCGAAGGTTTGGCACCTTGCATGACCGCCTGCGCAATCGCGAAGGGGGAGTCTTCCGTGATGGTGAGAGAGAGGTCGGGGGTGGCTTCAGCGTCTGCCAGATCGAGCAGGCCCGCTGCCGTCGCCTGAACCCGGAAGGTGAATTCACGCCATTGCGCGTGAATGACGCGCCCTTTTTGTCGCGCCAGCCGCTCGGTAGCCTGGGGCTCTTGCTGCAGCACGTGATTGAGCAAAAGCACCACACGGCGGTGGCTTTCTTCAATCGCCCAAGCAGGCGGCGTCAGTGGAAGGGGAAAGTTCTGGAAGAGGCCTTCCAGCATAGAAAAAGGGGACTGTGTTGCCATAGTCCCCCATTATCTGCCTGAAAAATGACCGGCTTTACTGCAGGGCCTGAACCCCTGCCACCAACCAGCCGCTGCTGCCGTTTTTGGCCTTGGTCATGTTCCAGACTTCGCGGAACGGGCTAGGGCCTGCCGACAACTCTTCGCGAATCATTCCGGAGAATTCCACGCTGGCCATGTACTCGTCAGGCAACTCCTCGATGCCCAGCAAACGGGCGTCAATCATCACCACATCAGTGTGGTTGGCACCAGTGCCGGTATGGGCTTCCCGCTCAGCGAGCTGGGACTGGATTTCGCGGGTCATGTCGTCGGTCATCATGGCGCGCAAGGCGGCTACGTCCGACCGGTCCCAGGCTGCCTGAAGCGTCACAAAGTTCGCTTTGGCAGACTTCAAAAAGCCTTCGGAATCAAACCCTGCAGGCACACCCCAATTCTGGGAGCCCATCAGCGCAGAGCCGATCATCGAACCGCTGGAGGCCTGAGGCGCCTCAAAGCCCATGTGGTTTCGCTCCCATGGCCGGGCCGATGCGTCATTGCCGACATTCTCAGCGCGGTACTGCTTCAAATCCTGCACCGGCGCCGGGCCTGCGGGTACCCCTGCGCCCTGAAACGCAAACGGCGAGGCCTGTTGCACGGAGGCCTTGCGGCTGCGCATAAACCACCCCACCAACATCATGACGCCCAAAGCCAGCAGGCCAAACATCAAGATATTCCCGAACGCTTCACCGAAACCCAATGAATTCGCCAGCCAAGCCAGACCCAAACCTGCTGCCAAGCCCCCCAACATGGCGCCCCAAGGCCGTTTGGGCGCCTGCGCCGCAGCAGGCGCTGCCGCGGGGGCAGGCTTGGCCGCAGTGTTGTTGACGTTTTGAGCAGGAGCAGCCGGGCTTGCCGGTGCCGCACCCGCTGGATCCCGCTGAGTGACGTTGTTGGACTGCTTACCGAATGACTTCCCTCCGCCCAGGCGTTTGGCGGCTTCTGCGTTAAAGCCCGAAAGGGATAGCGCGACTGTCAATGCCAATGCCCACAATTTCATAGTTGTCTCCTGGGTGTAACTGTCTTCAGCACTTGATTCCAACATGCAAAGCGGCAATACCGCCAGTCAAATTGTGATAGTCCACATGACCAAAGCCCACTTTGTGCATCAGGGTCTTTAGCTCTTTCTGGCCCGGGTGCATGCGGATGGATTCCGCCAAGTACCGGTAACTGGCGTCATCACCCGCGATCAGCTTACCCAAACGCGGCAACACCTTGAAAGAGTACCAGTCGTACACCTTCTCCAAGGGGGGCGCCACCTTGGAAAACTCCAACACCAACAGCTTGCCGCCGGGTTTCAAGACGCGTTGCATTTCTGCCAAAGCCACGTCTTTGTGCGTCATGTTGCGCAAGCCGAAGGCCACGCTGACCACATTGAAATAGTTGTCGGGGAAAGGCAACTTCTCTGCGTCGCACACCAGCGTGGGCAACACGATGCCGGCATCCAGCAGGCGGTTGCGGCCGGTGGAGAGCATGGCCTGGTTGATATCGGTGTGCACCACTTGGCCGGACTTGCCGACTTTTTTGGAGAATGCCATAGCCAGGTCACCGGTACCGCCCGCAATGTCCAAGGCCTTGTCGCCCTCTTTGAGGTTGGCCACCAGCACGGTGTAGGCCTTCCAGGCGCGGTGCAGGCCGGCAGACATCAGGTCGTTCATCAAGTCGTATTTGGGGGCGACGGAGTCAAACACGCCACGCACGTGGCTGGCTTTTTCCGACTCATCGACCGACTTGAAACCGAAATGGGTAGTACTCATATTTTTAGTCCAATTGGGCTCTAGCGCTCATGGGATATGCGCGAGTAGCTCCTGAAACAATAGCAATCCGGCTGGGGGCATCAGTGGCTGGCACAGCCATGACCACCCTTGGGGGCCATGACTGCATCGCGCGCTACGCCCGCGGCCTTCAGCTTGTCCTCGTAATCCTGCCACAGGCGCGTCTGCTGGGAACCCAAAAAATACAGGTAGTCCCAGGTGTAAATGCCGGTGTCATGGCCGTCTGAAAAACGGGGCTGCACCGCGTAGTTGCCCACTTGCTCCAGCGCTTCCAGCATGACATCGCGCTTGCCGGTTTGCAGCGTTTCCTGCCCCGGCCCGTGACCCTGCACCTCGGCAGACGGCGAGTAAACGCGCATCAGCTCAAACGGAATGCGAAAACGCGATCCATCCGAGAAGCCCACCTCCAGCACACGGCTCTGGCCGTGCACCGTGAGGTCTTGCGGGGCCGGCGCGCCAGCGGTCAAACCTGCCATAACGCCCCCTTACACCAGCACGCGCTCAATGCCACCGGCATTGGCGGTTTGCACGTAC
>JAIXVK010000119.1 GCA_027483085.1 Comamonadaceae bacterium
CTTGGTGGTGGGCGTCCACATGGCGGGTGTTGGCGCGGCGCACATCCAGCTCCCACAGCAGCTCCGGCGCCAGCACCCGGGACTGGCGGGCGCGCAGCCACACCAGCAGCTGCGCCAGCAGGCGGCGCGCGCCGAACAACAAGGCCGGCGCCGAATCCACACTCGCTGCCAGCTCCAGCGGGGCATCAAACACATCGGGCAGCGCGAGCCAGGGGTAGACCTCGGGGCGCTGGCCGTAGGCGCGGTCCAACGCGTCCACCACCTCGGCACCAAAGCGCCGCACCACACCGCCGCGCGGCAGGGCCCGTAGCTGCCCCCAAGTGCGCACGCCCAGGCGGGCCAGCGTGGGCAAATGCGCGTGGGCCGCCGCTAGGGTGTGCACCGGCAGGGCATCGGGCAGCACCGCACGCACCGGAGCGGCCTGCCCCACCCGGCAAGCGTGCACCTGCAGCGCCGCCAGCGCTATTAAAGATGTAGCACCTTGCGCATATTCTGCGAGCGCTACAGGCTTATTTGGCTCTAAAAGTTGCCGCAGCAACGCTGTGCGCCCGCCGAACAGGCGCTCGCTGGCCGACACCTCCAGCACCAGTACATCGCCCACGCGGGCCACCAGCGGCGTGAAGCGCAGCGCCCACCATGCCAGCGCGGTGGCGGTATCCACCAGCGCAGGCTCGGTCGGGGCGGCCGCTGCATCAGGCGACGGCCGCAGCGCGATCCAGTGCATGGCCTGCCTCCACATCGAAAGGGGTGCCCAGCGCCTGCTGCTGAAAAGCGGCGCGCGTGGCCTGTGCATCCAGCGGCGTGTCAGACAACATGCCACACGCCGAAGCACGCTCTTGCTCCATGCCCTGTGTCAAGGCACGACTGGCGGCCAGCAGCAGGCCCAATTGCTGGCTGCGGGCCTGCAAGTGCAAGGGCTCGGCCAAGGGCGGGCCGCGCCGCTTGAGGATGTCGACCTCCAAGCCATCGAGCCACCGCCCGTGCAATGGGCCTTGCCGCGCGTGACGGGCTCGGGCCATCGGCTGCACCAAGAGGCGCAGCACGGCGGGCGACGCGTCACTGCGCGCCCGGTCCGACCGCATCACAAACAGCAGCTTGTGATGCTCGGCCGCAGCCAAGTGCAGGCGACGGAGCTGGTCGCCCCGGGCCTGCGGCAGCCAAGCCAGCACAGCATCCACCTCGGCGCAGCGCAGCACCTGCTCAGTGGCCCAGAGGCGACCGTTCGCTTCATCTTTGACGCGCGCGCCCTCCCCCGCCGTGGCAGACGCCAGCACCGACAGCAGCCGACCCGAACGCAAGCCCAACCGGGAGAGCGCCGGCGCAAACGGCAGCTGCGGCGGCCCCACCATCACCACCGGGCCGCGCCCGCACGCTGCCAGCGCGGGCAGCAGCAGGCGCCACTCGCTGTGCGCGCCGGCTGGCTGCAGCAGCTCCACCAAGGCGCCCACCGGCCAGCCGCCGCCGGGCAAATGCGCATCCAAGAGCGCATCGCCCGTGGCCTGCACCGCCTCTGTGGGCGTGGCCAGCGTGTGCGCGTGCCAGACACCGGCGTGGATGCCCTGCGGGTCCGGCACACCGGTGGCAGAGGGGGCTGAATGGCGCGCAGCGCTAGTCATGACAATGGCTTCAATAAATTACTGTATTTTTAAACAGTATATGGAAAAGCCCTCTGCTATCAAAATCAAGAACAGGGTTTGCAGGCCCGGCGGGCGCTGGCGGGGTGGCCGGTTTTGCTAGAGTGCCTGTCATGAACACCGCACCGTCTTTGGTCGCCCTGAAACCCCTGTTTGCATCTGCCTGGCACGATGCCGGCGCACACACCGACGGCACCGCTCTGTGCGGCGCACTGCTGGCCGCCTATGCCGAGCCGCAGCGGCACTACCACAGCACCCAGCATCTGGCCGAGTGCTTACACGGGTTTGAAACCGTGCGGCATCTGGCGCAGCGGCCCGCCGAGGTGGCGCTGGCACTCTGGTTTCACGACGCGGTGTATGACGTGCATGGCCACGACAACGAGGCACAAAGCGCCGCCTGGGCCCGGCAGGCACTCACCACGGCCGGGGTGCAGGCAGACGTGGCAGAGCGTGTGTATGAGCTGGTCATGGCCACCCGCCACACCAGCGCGCCCGCCGCGGGCGATGCGCAGCTGCTGGTGGACATTGACCTCTACATCCTGGGTGCCGACGCGCAGCGTTTCGCGCAATACGAGCAACAAATCCGCAAGGAATACGTCTTCGTGCCCGAGGCCCTGTTCCGCACCAAGCGCAAAGAGGTGCTGCAGTCCTTCGCAGCCCGGCCCCGCATTTACGGCACCGACCACTTCCACGCCACGCTAGAGGCCCGTGCGCGGGTGAATCTGGCGCAGGCAGTGGCTTAACCACGCACCCCCATGAACACCCTGCCCGACTTCTGCTCCCCCGTCCCGCTGGACAAGGCGTACCGCCTGCTCAACCATGGCCCCACAGTGTTGGTGTCATCCGCGCACGCTGGCGAACACAACGTGATGGCCGCCGCTTGGTCCATGCCACTGGACTTCCAACCGCCCAAGGTGACGGTCGTCATCGACAAGGCCACTCGCACCCGTGCGCTGGTGGAGGGCAGCGGCTGGTTTACACTCAACATCCCGGCCCGCGCTCTGGCGCAAGCCACGCTGGGGGTGGGTACCGACAGCGCGCTGACCACGCCTGACAAACTGCAGCGCCACGGCATCCACACGTTTACGCCGCAGGATAGTGACGTGCCACTGGTACAGGGCTGCGTGGGCTGGTTGCTGTGCAAAGTGCTGCCCGAGCCACACAACCAGCAAACCTACGACCTGTTTATTGGCGAGGTGATCCAGGTCTGGGCGGACAGCCGTGTTTTCATCGACGGGCACTGGGAATTCGACCAAGCACCCGATGATTTGCGCACGCTGCACTACGTGGCAGGTGGGCAGTTTTTTGTGATTGGGGAAAGCGTAAAGCTGGATACCTGAACGCCGCTCAAGGCCGCCGGTAACTCACCTGCTGCTTAGCCCAATACGACGAATTCAACCGATCCAGCCGCACGGTGCCACCGGTAGACGGCGCGTGCACAAAGCGGCCTTCGCCCACGTAGATACCGGCATGGTTGGCGCGACCGTTTTGGGCGAATACCACCAGGTCACCGGTGCGCAAGCTGGACGCCGGGATGCTGGTGCCCCAATCAATCAGGCCACCGGTGGTACGCGGCGCAACGACACCAGCGCGCTGTTGGTACACATAACTGATCAGGCCGCTGCAATCAAAGCCGCTAGCGGGTGTGTTGCCGCCGTAGCGATAGGGTGTGCCCACCAGGCCGATGGCCATGACGGTGACGTCGTTGGCCTGATCCAGCGTCAAGCGGGCAGCCGGCTGGGTTACTGCAACGGGCGATGAAGGGGTCGTGGGCGCACTCGAACAGCCCGCCAACACCAGCACTGCGCTGGCAAGCAGCAAACTACACAGCGCTCGCATCACAACTCCTCCACGCGCCGTCCGATCTCGGGCCAGCGACTGCGAATGAAGACCCAGGAGCACAGGCCCACACACATCATCAGCACCGAGGCAGTGGCCAAGCCGATGGTGGAGTGCATGACTAGCGGCGACACCACCCCGGCCACGATGCCATTGGCCGTAGAGCCCACAAACATCTGCAAACTCGACGCCATGCCGCGGCGGTCGGGGTGCAAATCCAGCACCAACAAGGTCACCACCGGCACCATGAGCGCCCAGCCGAAAGCAAAGATGGCGATGGGAAACAGCGCCCAGCTCACATGTGCCTTGAACAGTAAGTTGGCAACAAGGTTGATCACCCCGATGGCAAGCATGATGACAAAGCCGTTGCGGATCTGGTGTTTGGGCGCAATCTTGCCGGCCACCCGGCCGCTGACAAACGCGCCGCCCATGATGCCGCTGATGGTGAGCACAAAAAACCAGAAAAACTGCTGGGGCTGCAACCCCA
>JAIXVK010000446.1 GCA_027483085.1 Comamonadaceae bacterium
CATGCAGCAAAAGCAAAAAGCCACGCTGACTGCACGTGCTGTGCCGTACACCCCCCGCAAAGATTGGCGGCGGGACCTTCCGCTGCTCGTTTGGACATTCACGGCTGCGAGCGCAATGACTGCCGTATTGGGCATGGCGATTTACACCTCGTTCATCACCTTCTGGCCCTACAACCTGGCCCCCACGCTGAGCCACTACACCTATGGATTGCAGGAGGCCGGCGTGCTGGACGCCTACCTCAACAGCTTGCGCATTGCCGCCCTCACGGCCCTGGCGGGTACGCCTTTCGTGTTCGGCACGGCCTACCTGCTGGAGAAAACGGGCAACCCGCAATCGGCCTTGCATAGCCTGATTCAGGCGCTGGCATCGGTCCCTATGGGGGTGCCCGGTCTGGTGCTGGGCATTGGCTACATCCTGTTTTTTAACCACCCGGCCAACCCGGTGAACGGGTTATACCAAACGCTCACGATTTTGGTCGCGGTGAACGTGGTGCACTACTACACCTCATGCCACCTAACTGCCAGCACAGCCCTCAAGAGCCTAGACCGGGAGTTTGAAGCGGTGGCAGCGTCGCTCAAAGTGTCACGTCTGGTCACCTTCTGGCGCGTGACCCTGCCGGTGTGCATGCCTGCCGTGCTGGAGATATTCCGCTACCTGTTCATCAATGCCATGACGACGGTATCAGCGGTGGTGTTTTTGTACTCGCCGGAAACACTTCCAGCTGCCGTCTCCATCTTGAACCTGGACGAGGCCGGAGAGCTCGGCCCCGCAGCCGCCATGGCGACCCTGATTGTGGCCACTACCGCCGCATACAGCCTGCTGCACGCTGTGCTCAGCCATGTGTTCCTGCGCAAGCACCAAGCATGGCGTGAGCTGAAACGCTAGCCGGCCTTGCCCTCATTACTCACCCTCTTGCATCACAACCCTATGAACCAACAACTCGAAGCCGTCATCTTTGACTGGGCAGGCACCATCGTGGACTTCGGCTCCTTCGCGCCGACCCAGATATTTGTGGATGCATTCCGCACAGCCTTCAATTTCAACCTGAGCCTGGAAGAAGCGCGTGGCCCGATGGGCCTGGGCAAATGGCAACACATTGAGGCCTTGGGCAAGCACCCCGGAGTTCATGCGCGCTGGGTGGCGCAATTTGGCAAGCCCATGGATGAAGCAGACATCCGCCACATTTACGACACCTTCATTCCCTTGCAGCAAGAGCGCGTGGGCTTGCACAGCGACCTGATTCCCGGCGCACTGGAAACCGTGCAAGCCTTGCGACAGGCAGGCCTGAAAATCGGATCCACCACGGGCTACCCGCGGACGGTTATGACCACGCTGATGCCCTTGGCAGCCGCCAAGGGCTATGCCCCCGACTGCGTGGTCTGCGCCGATGACCTCGCCGCCGGGGCACGCCCCGGCCCCTGGATGGCACTGGACTGCGTGCAGCAGCTCAAAATTAACGCAGTCGGCCGCTGTGTCAAGGTCGATGACACGGCCCCGGGTATCGAAGAAGGCGTGAACGCCGGCATGTGGACGGTGGGCCTGGCTTTGTCAGGCAGCCCCGCCGGCCTCACGCTGGAGGAATACCGCACTGCAACGCCTGAAACGCTCCAACGCGTGCGCGAACGCGTGAGTACTGAATTGCGCGCTGCCGGTGCGCACTACATCATTGACAGCGTGGCCGATCTCCCGGCCCTGCTCACCCAGATACAGGCCCGCATGAGCCGCGGCGAAACGCCCTCTGCGGCCTGACCCTTTCTACGGCGAGACTTCATATGCACTCAAACAAACACTACGACCTGTTGGTAGTGGGTAGCGGAATCATCGGCCTGGCCAGCGCCTATGCCGCTCGCAAAGCGGGGTTGCGGGTTGCGGTGGTGGAGCGCCATGCGCGCTGCATCGGCGCCTCGGTGCGCAATTTCGGCTTTGTCACCGTGACCGGCCAACGGCGCGGCGAACACTGGAGCCGCGCCATGCACACCCGCAATGTGTGGGAGCAGGTTGCGCCCCAGGCGGGCATTCAAGTGGTGCATCAAGGCTTGTATGTGCTGGCCCAGCGGCCCGAAGCCATCACCGTGTTGGAAGCCTTTTTGAAGACCGAGATGGGCGAAGGTTGCCGTTTGCTGAGCATGGCAGAGGCAAAGAAAAAATTTCCGACACTGCAAGACGGACTGGGTGTGCTTCACAGCCCGCACGAACGCCGTGTGGAATCGCGCGATGCCATACCCCAACTCAGCCGGTGGCTGGAGCAAGAGATGGGCATTGATTTTTTCTGGAACACCACAGTGCACGGGATCGACACCCCCTCTGTCCACACCAGCCGCGGCACCTTCCACGCCGAGCGCTGCATTGTGTGCCCCGGCCATGATCTCACGACCTTGTATCCGGAAGTCATTGCACAAGCCGGTATCCGCATGTGCACCTTGCAAATGCTGCGAGTGCAGCCTGCGAGCCCCATCCGCTTGCCGGGGTCGGTGATGTCAGACCTGAGTCTGGTGCGCTACGAGGGCTATGCCGACCTGCCCGAATCTGCGCCTCTGCGCGAAGTGCTGGAGCGTGAACAGGCCGCGTATCTGGAGCAAGGCATTCACCTGATCGCGGTTCAAAGTGCCGATGGTTCGCTGGTTGTGGGCGACAGCCATGTGTATGGCAGCAGCGAAGCGCCCTTTGCCTCTGAACACACCGACGCACTGATCTTGCAAGAGATGCACCGGGTGCTGGATCTGCCCGGTGCCACCATCAGCGAACGCTGGACTGGCACCTATGCCTCCGCCGCGGATGTGGTCTACAAAGCCCAGGCAGCACCGGGCGTCGTGGTAGGTATCGTCACAGGTGGAACCGGCGCCTCCACCTCGTTTGCATTTGCAGAAGAGCTGGTGCAAATGGCCTTGGCCTGAACATAATCACCTATGGGCATTTCACTCGCATGGATCGCAGTTGAAACACTAGACGCCGACGAGGCGCTGGCACGACTGTCCCTCGCGCGCACCGGGCAAGACAGTGAATTCTTGTTTGAAGGAGTGAGTTGCCATGCATTGCCCCGAGGCTGGTTCATGGTGGCAGCCATTCCTTGTGATCACCGTATCGGCAACGCGCAAAGCATGGCTGCAGTCTCCCAAGGGTGCCGCGCCTTGGCGTTCGCGGTGGAGGAGTATGTCAACTTCGCATCCGCAGAGTTATGGCAGGACGGCGCCTGCATTTGGCATATGGAGCACGAGGCTGATCAAGGCAGCGAACACATCGCGCACAGTGGCAGACTACCGCCCCGGTTTGCCGAACTACTCGCAGGCGTTGCAACCGAAGACAACGAGGCACGGGACGCCTATTTCCATATGGATATCCCCATCATCTTGGCCAAGGAAATCACGGGCTACAGATACGATGAAATCAACCCCGAAGTAGACAACACCCCCTTCGAGCGCTTGATAGATCTACTGCCCAAAGCACCTTGGTGGAAGTTCTGGCGGTAGCGCCTCTCCGGCTTGAATAGCCAGATAGGACGAGAATCCGGCCATGAACACTGCACCGTCTTTGGCCGCCCTGAAACCCCTGTTTGCATCTGCCTGGCACGATGCCGGCGCACACACCGACGGCACCGCTCTGTGCGGCGCACTGCTGGCCGCCTATGCCGAGCCGCAGCGGCACTACCACAGC
>JAIXVK010000331.1 GCA_027483085.1 Comamonadaceae bacterium
AGTGCGCGGGCAATGCGGCTGGCACTGCCTGTGGCTTCGCGGGCCAGCTGGGCTACAACGGCTTCTATACGCTGGCGCACTGGCGCACTCTGGACCACATCCGCCCAAGGCGCATCCGCTGGAAGATTCGCGACATCGCGACAAGCTGCAGACAAAAACAGCAGCGCACCGACTTCTTTGCGGTTCAGTCCGGTAATCACCGCGTCCTGGATGTAGGGCGCGCCAGACACCACGATCTTGGCGCGCATGGGGCCCACGCTGACGAAGGTACCCGTGGAGAGCTTGAAGTCCTCCGCGATCCTGCCATCCACGCGCAGGCCACGGTGGATATCAGACTCGGAAATCCACTTCACCGCATCGCCAGTGCACAGATAGCCCTCCTCATCAAATGCGTCCCGCGTGGCGGCCTCGGTGCGCCAATAGCCGGGGGTCACGTTGGGCCCGCGGTAGCGCACCTCGGTTTTTCCATCCACCTCCACCAGCTTGAGCGTCATGCCCGGAACCGGCACGCCGATGTCGCCGGACGCCACATCCGGGCTGTTGACGAACATGGCAGAGGGCGAAGACTCGGTCATGCCGAGCCCTGTGGCCATCACAATGCGCTCACCAATGGCAGACTCCTGGATAGCGTGGAGCTTGTCCCACACGGGTTGGGACAACCCTGCACCGGAATAGAAGAACACCTTCAGGCGCGACAGCAAAGTGGTGCGCAACTGCGCATCGGACTCCATGGCCGACGCGATCATCTCGAAGCCGGTGGGCACATTGAAGTACACCGTCGGCGCGATCTCTCGCAGGTTGCGCAGCGTCTCGCCAATAAGCGCCGCAGTGGGCTTGCCGTCATCGATGTACAGCGTGCCACCATGTTGCAGCGTGAGCCCGAAGTTGTGGTTGCCACCAAACGTGTGATTCCAGGGCAGCCAATCCACCAACACCGGCGGCGCCTCGGCAAACACGGGCAGCGACAGGGATATCTGCTGCAGATTGGCACACCACATACGCTGTGTGTTGATGACCGGCTTGGGCAGCTTGGTCGAGCCGCTGGTGAACAAAAACTTCACGATGGTGCCCGGGCCGGTGGCATGCATGGCAGCGTCCACAGCGGGCGTGGCCGTTGTGGCGAGCAGGGACGCATAGGAAGTTGCCACCCGGCCTTGCATCTGCCCGGCTGCAGCCACCACTTCGACATCCGATCCGACTGTGGCGGCAACTCCCGCGCCATAGCGTGATGCATCTGCCACAAACACCAGCCCCGGCGTCAGGGTGTCCATCACATGGCGCAGCTTTTCATAGTCCTGGCTCACGGTGGCATAGGCTGGAGACACCGGGCAATAGGGCACGCCGGCATACAGGCAACCCAACGCCATCATGGCGTGCTCGAGGCTGTTCTCGCTCAAGATGACGACTGGCCGTTCCGGGCTCAAGCCTCGGTCCTGCAGCGCCTGCCCGATGCTGCGGGCACTTTCCAGCGCCTGGGCATAGGTGATGTGCTGCCATTCGCCGGTCGTACCGTCCGGCAACTGCCGGCGTCGTGCCAGGAAAGTCTGCTCCGGCGTGATCTCCGCCCAATGCACCAGGTAGTCAGCGATCCGGCGGGCATAGGCACCCAATGCCAAATCAGCCTGCAGATAGCGAACGCCGGGCGCGCCGTCAGTGACGGTAATGCGGGTAACGCCGAATTTGGTCTCGCGGTAACGCGGGGTGGGGAGTTGCATGTCGCTCATGGCCTCAGTCCTGCTTGCGCACCTTGGCGGCTCGACCTTCCAAAAAGTCGTTCAGGCGAGTTTTGGCTTCCGGTGCGCTTTGGGCGATGGCAGCCATCATGGCTTCGGTGAAGAAGCCCTGGTCAGCGGGCTGCTCTGCAATGCGCGGCAAGGCGTGCATCAAGGCGTAGTTCGTCAGCGGTGCGTTCTGAGCGACCCGCACGGCCAGTTCCACCGCTTTGTCAAAGGCAGCACCTTCCGGCACAAGATACTGCGCAAGACCAATGCGCTCGCCATCCTGCGCGTTGTACACGCGGCCGGTGAGCATCATGTCGGTCATGCGGGCCGCACCGATCAATTTGGGAATACGCACTGCACCGCCACCGCCCACAAAAATGCCGCGGGAACCTTCCGGCAAAGCATAGAAAGCGGACGCATCTGCCACGCGAATGTGGCAAGCGCTTGCCAACTCCAAGCCGCCGCCGACCACAGCGCCTTGCAAAGCTGCGATCACAGGAACGGGCCCGTATTGCACACGCTCCAGCGCGGCGTGCCACATGCGGGAATGGTGCAAACCTTGGCCGGCGTCCCGCTCTTTGAGCTCACTCAAGTCCAGGCCTGCACAGAAATGCGGGCCCTCGCCGGCGATCACCGCAGATCGCACGCCTTCGGGCATGTTTTCGAACAGATCCCGCAGCGCGAGGATGAGTCCGTCGTTCAGGGCGTTGCGCTTGGCGCCGCGGGTCAGGCGGATCACCGCCACTTCTTGTTCCTCACCGAGGCGTTCGAAATGGATA
>JAIXVK010000040.1 GCA_027483085.1 Comamonadaceae bacterium
AGCAATAGCGCACTGGAGGGCACCCAGAGTTTTGCGCAGGTGGTGCGCACCCGGATTGGCTCGCCCTATGTGATTGAGGGCATGCAATACGCCGCCAAAGCAGGCGCGGAGCTGGTGGTGGGTTTTGAGGCCAATGGCGGCTTTTTGCTGGGCAGTCAGGTGCTGCGGGACGGCCGCCGCCTCGGGCCTTTGCCCACCCGCGATGCGGTGTTGCCGATGCTGGCCCTTCTGTGCGGCGCCAAAGCGGGCAAGCTGAAAATGTCAGAGGTGGGTTACCGCTTGCCCAAGCGGTTTACCGCGAGCGACCGGATTCAAAACTTTGCCACTGCCAGCAGCCTGGCGCTGATCGTGCGCTTGCGCATGGACCACGCTGCGCTGTGCGAGCTGATGGCCCCTCAGGCGGGCGAAGTGGTGTCCATCGACGAGACCGATGGCTTGCGGGTGCTATTTGCGTCAGGCGACATCGTCCACCTGCGCCCCAGCGGCAATGCCCCCGAGCTGCGCTGCTACGCAGAGAGCACCACCGTCGATCAAGCCAAGCAATTGTGCGATGACTGCCTGTTGCGGGTGCTGAAGGTGGCTGCGTAAAGCAGCCCCAACCCGGCCAGCAGCAGAGCATAGGTTTCGGGCTCGGGTACGGGGGTGATGGTGAGGGCGATGTTGTCGACCCCTACATAGCGGGCGTAGTTGAAGCCAATGCCACTGAATTGCACCGACGTCAGCCCGCTAAAGCCTGCGAAGTAGCTGCTGTCGTAATGGGTGAAGCGGCCGGGCGTCAGCGCAAGAGGCTGGCTGGTGCTGACCATGCCACCGTAGAGCTTGGTGCCTGTGATTTGGATGCTGAGCTGGTCGGTCAATGTGCCGCCACCACCACCTAACAGGCCTGCCAGATCAAGGCTGAGCAGCGCAAATGTCCCGCTGGTACCTGGGGTGAGGCTGAGTGTTTCGCTCTGGTTGCTCAGCCCGTAGTAGGCCAAAAATTTACCGGCTGGCACGGGCTCGACCAGGTAGCCTGCGCCGCTGACCACAAAGTGGGAGTTACTGCTGTGCTGTAACTGCACGCCGGCAGGCAGGGTGCCCGAAGGACTAGAAAGATCATCAAACGTAAGCGTGAGGGCTTGGGCGTGCGCCCCGGCGGAAAAGAGCAGCGCTGCGGCTGTAGCGAGGGCGGAGGCAATGCCCCGGAAGGCGCTGGGTAGCAGCATAGAGGTCTCCAGAAAAATATGTATCAAAGAATGCCGATCAAGGTGGCGTTGGCTGTAGTGCCGTTGGGGCCGTTCAGGGTGCATACGACGGTTTCCCCCTCGGGCACTAGCAAGGGCAACCCGCCGCCCAAGCTGTAGTTGGCAGGCAGGCCTCCTTGCAGGAGCAAGGCGCCGTCGGCGCAATCGGTAACTGCAACGCCTCTGCTGGCGTTGGCCTTGCGGGCAGCCACATTGATGGCAGCCCCGGCGGAGATGGCACCTGCCACGCCTTGGGTGGCGGCGGTTTGGGCGTCGCTACGCAAATCGACAAATTTGGGGATGGCCACGGCAGACAAGATGCCGAGGATGACGATCACCATGACGAGCTCAATCAGGGTGAAACCGGTTTGCGGGTGACGATAGTTCGATAAAGCGCGCATGGTGGGCTGAAATGCAAGGCTGTAACCAGTTGTTACTGGATGGTACGCAGGCGCGGCGAGGAAGGGAATAGTCCGGATGGATGAGCCGAATGGACTAACGACAGTCGTTTTGCGAGCGCGGGTGCGCCTCGAAAGATAATCAGGGCTGCAACCCCTATGCGAGAAAGCCACCATGACGATTCTGGTTACCGGCGGCGCCGGCTTTATCGGCAGCAACTTTGTGCTGGATTGGTTGGCCGAGACCCACGAAACGGTGGTCAACCTGGATAAGCTGACCTACGCCGGCAACTTGCAAAACCTGGCCACGGTGGCTGACAACCCGTTTCACATTCTTGTGCAAGGCGACATTGGCGATGCGGAACTGATCACCCGCTTGCTACAAGAACACCAGCCCCGGGCTGTGCTGAACTTTGCCGCCGAGAGCCATGTGGACCGCTCTATCCATGGGCCTGGAGAGTTTATTCAGACCAATATTGTGGGCACCTTTCACTTGCTGGAAAGCGTGCGCGCTTACTGGGGTGCTCTGGGAGCGGACGTCAAAGCGGCATTCCGGTTTTTGCATGTCTCCACGGACGAGGTGTACGGCTCTTTGGCCAAGACGGACCCGGCTTTTGCAGAAACCAACCGGTACGAGCCCAACAGCCCCTATAGCGCGAGCAAGGCCGCTAGCGACCACTTGGTCCGTGCGTATCACCACACCTATGGCCTGCCGGTGCTGACCACCCACTGCAGCAATAACTACGGGCCTTACCAATTTCCAGAAAAGCTGATTCCGCTGTTGATCGTTAATGCACAAGCCGGTAAGCCTCTGCCAGTCTATGGAGACGGTCAGCAAATCCGCGATTGGCTATATGTCAAAGACCACTGCAGCGCCATTCGCCGCGTGCTTGAGGCGGGCGTGCTGGGCGAAACCTATAACGTGGGTGGCTGGAACGAGAAGCCGAACCTGGATATCGTGCACACCGTATGCGCGCTGCTGGATGAGCTTAAGCCCCGCGCGGACGGCAAGCCATATAAAGAGCAAATCACCTTTGTGACCGACCGGCCCGGCCATGACCGCCGCTATGCGATAGACGCCCGCAAAATTGAGCAGCAATTGGACTGGAAACCGGCAGAGACGTTTGAGACCGGCATCCGTAAAACGGTGCAGTGGTACCTGGACAACCCGCAGTGGGTGGATAACGTGTTGAGCGGCGGCTACCGAGTCGCAGCACCCCGCGATAAGGTGGCAGCATGAAGATTTTGCTGTTGGGTCGTGGCGGCCAAGTGGGCTGGGAATTACAGCGGTCTTTGAGCGTGCTGGGTGAGGTGGTGGCCCTGGACTTTGACCCGAGCCAGAACCCACAAGGCTTATGCGGCGACTTTACAGATTTGACGGACTTGGAACGCACGGTAGAGGCAGTTCGCCCAGACGTGATCGTCAACGCGGCTGCGCACACTGCTGTGGACAAAGCCGAGAGCGAGCCAGAACTTGCAAGAACCATTAATGCCCTAGCACCCGCAGCTCTTGCGCTAGCAGCTATCAAAACAGGAGCATGGCTGATTCACTACAGCACAGACTATGTATTTGATGGAAGTGGCATCAGCCCTTGGACCGAGGCCGATGCCACGGGCCCTTTGAGTGTGTACGGTAAGACCAAGCTTGAAGGCGAACAGGCGGTTGCCTTGAACCCCAAGCATTTGATTTTGCGCACCAGCTGGGTGTATGCAACCCGGGGTGGCAACTTTGCCAAGACCATGCTGCGCCTGGCGGGTGAGCGCGAGTCGCTGACGGTAATTAACGACCAATTCGGCGCCCCCACCTCTGCAGAGTTGTTGGCCGATGTGGCGGCCCATGTCATACGCACCCTGCAAACCCGCCCAGAATTGGCGGGTCTGTATCACTGCGTTGCTGCCGGGGAGACCACTTGGCACGGCTATGCGCAGTTTGTACTGGCTGAGGCGGCAGCTTTGGGGCTGCCACTTAACGCCACCGCAGACAAGGTGGCGCCCACCCCCACCAGCAGCTACCCCACGCCGGCCAAGCGCCCGCTGAACTCGCGCTTGGACACCCGAAAGCTGCAAGCCGCGTTTGGCTTGACCCTGCCCCACTGGCAAGCGGGCGTGAAACGCATGTTGATTGAAATTTCAGGGAAGTAACACCATGAGCGATTTGTCGCACGGCATCACGGCGAAGCGCCGCAAGGGCATTATTTTGGCGGGGGGGACCGGTATTCGCCTGTACCCCGCAACCCAGGCTGTTAGCAAGCAGCTCCTGCCGATCTACGACAAGCCCATGATTTACTACCCCTTGAGTGTGCTGCTGCTGGCAGGCATCAAGGAGGTGCTGGTGATCAGCACGCCGCAAGACACCCCCCGGTTTGAGCAGTTGCTGGGCGACGGCAGCCAATGGGGTGTTCGCATTGAATACGCGGTGCAGCCCTCGCCGGACGGACTGGCACAGGCGTTTTTGATTGGTGAAAATTTTCTGGACAGTGCCCCCTGCGCGATAGTGCTGGGCGACAACATCTTTTACGGGCACGATTTCGTGGGGTTGCTGCAGAACGCCACCGCGCAAACGAGCGGTGCTACCGTGTTTGCCTATGCGGTCAATGACCCGGAGCGCTATGGCGTGGTGGAGTTTGATGCGGCGGGCAAGGCGATCAGCCTGGAAGAAAAGCCCAAAGCTCCGAAGTCGCGCTACGCAGTGACAGGCCTGTATTTTTATGACGCCAACGTGGTTGAGATGGCCAAGCAGGTAAAGCCCTCTGCCCGGGGCGAGTTGGAGATTACCGACCTGAATCGCATGTACCTGGAGCACGGCGCATTGGATGTACAGACCATGGGCCGCGGCTATGCGTGGCTGGACACAGGAACCCACGAATCGATGCTGGAGGCGAGCCAGTTCATCCACACCATTGAGAACCGCCAAGGCTTGAAAGTGGCTTGCCCCGAGGAAATTGCGTGGCGCAGCGGGTGGATTGACGATGCGCAACTGCAACTGTTGGCGCATCCGCTGGCAAAGTCCGGCTACGGGCAGTACCTGCTGCGTTTGCTGAAAGAAAAGGTTTTTTGATGCAAGTCACCCGCACTGCCATTGCAGATGTGTTGCTGCTGGAGCCCAAAGTTTTTGGGGATGAGCGCGGCTTTTTCTTTGAGAGCTTTAACGAGCGCGTGTTTCGTGAGGTCACAGGGGTGACTTTGCCCTTTGTTCAAGATAACCACTCCAAGTCAGGCTACGGCGTGCTGCGCGGGCTGCACTACCAAACCCCAAACCCCCAAGGCAAACTGGTGCGGGTGGTTCAGGGCGAGGTTTTTGATGTGGCCGTAGATATTCGGCCTGAATCTCCGACCTACGGAAAATGGGTAGGCGAGATACTCTCGGCCGCCAACAAGCGGCAACTATGGGTGCCACCGGGGCTGGCGCATGGTTTTGTGGTGTTGTCGGAAACCGCTGAGTTTTTGTACAAAACTACCGACTACTACGCACCTGCTTTTGAAAAATGTATTGCCTGGAATGACCCCACTTTAGCGATCGAATGGCCGGCCATGTCGATAGCGCCCAAGTTGTCAGTCAAGGACATGGCCGGGGATTCTTTCCGCCCGGTGTGAAAAGCGCCACGGTTGGGGGACGAAAATTCGTAACCGGGTGATTCTGGCGCCCTGCGAATGCGTGGCTTGCGCTATCCTTCACGGCTTATGGCATCAGCTGATTCATTGACCCGCGATCCCGCTTCTGTTGCCCTGCCGGGAATTGGCAGGGCGCTGGTGCTAGCCGGCAAGCTTCCCCAGCAAACGGCTGAAGAAATCTACCGCAAAGCGCTGTTGAGTAAAAACAGCTTTATGGCGGAATTGGTGGGGTCGGCGGCGGTATCTTCGTTGGATCTGGCACAAACCCTGTCTGCGGCCTTTGC
>JAIXVK010000432.1 GCA_027483085.1 Comamonadaceae bacterium
ATGCGTTTGCCGGTGAGTAGCGTTTCCACCTCGCAGTGGGTGAACTGTTGGGCAAACTGCTGGCCGCTGCGGTGCGCCAGCAAGGCGCTTTGCATGTACCAGCCCACGCCGAAGGTGGGGGCCACGGTCAGCGGCTGGTCGAACTCCATGCTGCTGGGCGGGATGGCCCGGCCGTCGCGCAGCGGAGCCAGGGGCACGCAGTGGTCCGGCAAGCGGGGGCCCCAGTAGCGCCACAATGGCGCCTCACCCGGGCGCACCTCCAACACCACGCTGGTGTGGGTGCCGTGCAGGATGGTGAAGGTGGCAGAAGCCTCAGGTGCGTGGGTGGACATGGCAGACACTCAGTGCGCGTAAATGCGCTGGCCGTCTTTGTGGAACAGCAGGGCTTTGCCGGCGTCAAACCGGGCTTCCAGAGCCTGGCCCGAGCGCAGGCTGCGGCCGTGTTTGCTTTCAATCACCACCATGGCGTCGCCGCTGGAGCGGGCGTACATGAAGGTTTCGCCGCCCAAGTGCTCCAGCATGTCGATGGTGACGGGCAAGACCGCGTCGCCGTCGTCTTGAAAGTGCTCAGGGCGCACGCCCACCGACACCTCGGTACCCACGGCTGGCACAGCGCCGGCAAAGGGCAGGTTCACTACGGTGTTGTCAAAACCCTTGAGGGTGACTTCGCAGTAGTTGGTGCCATTGAAACGCGGCTGGCCGGTTACGGTGCCTTCCAGAAAGTTCATGCGCGGCGAGCCGATGAAGCCGGCTACAAAGGTGTTGGCCGGGTTGTCATACAGCACCAGCGGTGCGCCCACCTGCTCCACCACACCGGCGCGCAGCACCACGATTTTGTCGGCCAGGGTCATGGCCTCCACCTGGTCGTGCGTCACATAGATGATGGTGCTGCCCAGCTCGCGGTGCAGGCGCGCAATTTCGATGCGCATGTGCACCCGCAGCTCCGCGTCGAGGTTGGAGAGCGGCTCGTCAAACAAAAATACCTGCGGGTCGCGCACGATGGCACGGCCGATGGCTACGCGCTGGCGCTGCCCGCCCGACAGGGCCTTGGGCTTGCGGTCCATCAGTGGCTCCAGGCCCAGGATCTTGGCAGCGGCATCCACCTTGCTCTTGACCACGTCTTTGGCCACACCGGCGTGCTTGAGGGCAAAGCCCATGTTTTCGCGCACCGTCATGTGGGGGTAGAGCGCATAGCTCTGGAACACCATGGCGATGCCGCGCTTGGACGGGTCCACATGGTTCATCACCTGGTCACCGATGCGCAGCTCGCCGCTGGTGATGTCTTCTAGGCCCGATATGGCGCGCAACAGCGTCGACTTGCCGCAGCCCGAGGGCCCCACAAACACCACGAATTCGCCGTGTTTGATGTCGAGGTCCACGCCCCGGATGATGTCGATCTCGCCGAATGATTTGCGGACCTGGGTGAGTTTGACGTCTGCCATGTTCTATTCCTCGTCGACTCTTTTGTTTACGCAGCTTGCAGCGTCACGCGCTGCTCGCCCATGCGGCGGGTAGATACGCACAAGCTGATGTCACCCACCGCGCCGGTGGTTTCCAGCCAGAAGCCGGTGGTGCCGCCTTTGAGGGTGAGCAAATCGGGGCCCAACAGCTTGGCAGCACCGGCCACTTCTACATGCACAACATCGTCCATAAACGGCAGCAGGCGGCCCGCTTGGTCCAGCGCGCGCACGATGATGCGGGTGGCGTCTTTCTCATGGGCGTGCAATTGCGTGTCGTCCACTTCCACTTGCAAAGTGGTGGGCACCGGGTTGCCCGAGAGCTTGACGGTAGAAACCGCCTTGCCATTGATGTAGCCCGTTACCGTGGCATCGCGCCACAGCATGCCCCAGGCGCCCAGGTCGTTCATGTTGACGTGGCGGCTGTCGAAGATGACCGGGGCGTGCGGCAGGTGCGGGTAAAGCGCGCGGTCAGGCTCTGCGCGCTTGGGGGCAAAGTCGCCCACTTGCAGTTCCACGTAGTCGCAGTTGGTCAGCACGATCAGGGGCAGTACCTCGCAGCGGTCTTTCTCGCCACGGGCCCAGTAGGTCACGGGTTGCAGCACGACTTGCTCAGCAGGGCTGCACTGGCTGGTGTAGCCCCAGGCGGCGAACTTGGGCTCGCGGAAGATGTCCATCACGCCGTGGTGGCAGATGCGGTCGCCCGCGCCGAAGTCTTTGTGGGTGTTGTAGTCAAACATGCACCAGCCGATGGCGCCGCTGATGACGGGGTTTTCATAGGCTTTGTTCAGCACGTCCAAATGCCGGCGCACATGCTCGGCCTGGCGGTCTTCGGGGTCGATGCGCTTTGTGGGGTACATGTGGCCGTTGAACTCGGTCACCAGGTAGGGCACTTCGTGTGCCAGGCCGGTCACTTGGCGGGGCTGGCGCAGCGGGGTGGGGGCAATGCCCTTCATCCACTCCGGGGGGGCCACGTGGCAGAAGTCGTTCACGGTGTACACGTCTTCCAGCAGCTCGCTGTTCTCGATGTAGCGTACGCCACCGGTCTGGCGGGTGGTGTCCAGGCTACGGGCCATGGCGTTGGTGCGGGTGTAGAAGTCGTGGTTGTCCTGCGATTCGTTGATGCGCACGCCCCAGATGATGATGGAGGGGTGGTTCCAGTCGCGCTCGACCATACGGCGCACGTTCTCCACCGACTCGTCTTGCCAAGCCTGGCCGCCGATGTGCTGCCAGCCCGGAATCTCTTCAAACACCAGGAGGCCGATTTCGTCGCAACGGTCCAGAAAGTAGGTGGACTGCGGGTAGTGCGAGGTGCGCACCAGGTTGCACTTGAGCACGTCTTTCATGACGTCGGCGTCTTTGGCCTGGGCGCGCTGGCCCATGGCGTAGCCCACGTAGGGGTAGCTCTGGTGGCGGTTCAGGCCGCGGATTTTGAGCGGCTTGCCGTTGAGGAAAAAGCCCTCGGTGGTGAAGCGCGCGGTGCGGAAGCCGAAGCGGGTGCTGTGCTGGTCGCTGCC
>JAIXVK010000360.1 GCA_027483085.1 Comamonadaceae bacterium
CTCGTACTCTTTCCAGCCCAAAAGCGATTCTTCGATCAACAGCTCGTTGGTGGGCGAGGCTTCCAAGCCGCGCTTGCAAATGGTCTCAAACTCCTCGGAGTTGTAGGCAATACCGCCGCCAGTACCGCCCAAAGTGAAGCTGGGGCGAATAACGGTGGGGAAGCCTAGCGTCTTTTGAACAGCCCACGCCTCGTCCATGCTGTGTGCGATACCGGAGCGCGCGGAGCCCAGACCGATCTTGGTCATGGCGTCCTTGAACTTCAAGCGGTCTTCCGCCTTGTCGATGGCCTCGGGCGTTGCACCGATCAGCTCGACCTTGTACTTATCCAACACGCCGTGGTGCCACAGGTCCAGCGCGCAGTTCAGCGCAGTCTGGCCACCCATGGTGGGCAGAATCGCGTCAGGCTTTTCCTTGGCGATGATTTTTTCGACCGTTTGCCAGGTGATGGGCTCGATGTAAGTTACATCAGCGGTGGCAGGGTCGGTCATGATCGTCGCGGGGTTGCTGTTGATCAGAATGACTTTGTAGCCCTCTTCACGCAAAGCTTTGCACGCTTGCACGCCGGAGTAGTCGAACTCACAGGCCTGCCCGATGATGATGGGGCCGGCGCCGATGATGAGAATGCTTTTAATGTCGGTACGTTTTGGCATGGTGGACTCTTAGCTTTAGGGCTTTTTAGTTTTTAATCAAATCAATCGGATTCAGTTCAGGCTGGCTGTCGCCAGCTTGGCACCGAACCAGACGAACAGGCCGCCCACGGCACCGGACAGGGTGGCACTCAGACGCTTGCGGCGGCTGAAACCCTGGGCCAGTCGGGCACCTGCAAAAATCAGGGCAGAAAGATACACAGCACTGAACACCATGATGATGGCGCTCAATATCAAGAAAGGCACTGCAGGCGTTTCGTAGGCGGGGTCAATGAACTGCACAAAAAACGACAGCAGAAAAAGAATCGCCTTGGGATTCAGCAGGCTGATGACCAACGCCCGCTTGAAAGGCTGCTGCAAATGGGCCGAAGCCTCTGCCACAGCACCATCCGCGGCCGCTTGCATCGGCTGGTGGCTGCGCCACTTGCGGATCGCGGCGATCACCAAGTTCACCCCGACCCAGGTGAGATACGCGGCACCGGCGTATTTCACCACCATGAACAGGGCAGGATAAGTACGCAGCAAACCAGCAGCGCCAAGCGCCGTGAGCAACAGCAATATGGTGTCACCCACAAATACGCCCATGGCGCCCTGGTAGCCGGCTTTGACGCCCCGCACGGTCGCGACTGACAAGACGAACAATGAGTTAGGCCCGGGCAACAAAATGATGCCCAAAGCGCCCACCACATAGGTCCAGAGGTCAGTCACGCCGTAGAAGCTCATGGTGCTTAGGCTGCTTTCTTTTCCATCTCGCGAATGAAGCGGTCAAACAGGTACCCGATATCGTGCGGACCTGGAGAGGCTTCAGGGTGCCCTTGGAAGCAGAACGCTGGTTTGTCAGTGCGCTCCAGGCCTTGCAAGGTTCCGTCAAACAAGCTGACGTGGGTGGCACGCAGGTTGGCAGGCAAGGTTTTTTCATCCACCGCAAAACCGTGGTTTTGACTGGTGATAGACACTTGGCCGCTGTCGAGGTCTTTGACCGGATGGTTGGCACCGTGGTGACCGAACTTCATCTTGAAGGTTTTGGCTCCGCTGGCCAACGCCATGATCTGGTGGCCCAAGCAAATACCGAAGGTCGGCGTGCCGGTTTCGATCAACTCTTTGGCTGCTGCAATGGCGTAATCGCAAGGCTCCGGGTCACCGGGGCCGTTGGACAGGAAAATACCGTTGGGGTTGAGCTTGAGCACATCGGCTGCTGGCGTTTGCGCCGGCACGACCGTGACCTTGCAACCCCGCTGAGCCAGCATGCGCAGGATGTTTTTCTTGACGCCAAAGTCGTAGGCCACCACATGGAACTTGGGAGCGGTTTGCTGGCCATAGCCATGGCCCAGCGTCCACTCGGCTTCGGTCCAGGCATAGCTCTCTTGGCTGGAGACCACTTTAGCCAAATCCAGGCCAGCCATGCTGGGCGCACCTTTGGCCGCAGCGACGGCTTTTTCGATCGCCTCTTTGGTGACCGATTCGCCGGCCGCCAGTGCCATGATGCAGCCGTTTTGCGCACCCTGGGTGCGCAGCTGGCGGGTCAACTGACGGGTATCGATATTGGCAATCGCCACCGTGCCCTCTGCCACCAAGTACTCGGTCAGCGTTTGGGTTTTACGGAAATTGCTTGCCACCAAGGGCAGGTCTTTGATGATCAAACCTGCCGCAAAGACTTTGTGGGACTCCACGTCTTCGGGGTTGACACCGTAGTTGCCGATGTGGGGGTAAGTGAGGGTGACGATCTGCTGGCAGTAGCTAGGATCCGTGAGGATTTCCTGATAGCCGGTCATGGAGGTGTTGAACACAACCTCGCCGACCGTGGAGCCTGCGGCCCCAATGGAATTGCCAATATAGACCGTGCCGTCTGCGAGCGCCAGGATGGCGGGTGGGGTAGTTCCCTTGAGAGACAAAAGCACTGGTTTCTCCGAATGTTTTACGGGTACGCCCAAACGCGCTCAAGACAGGCTCTTGGCGGGTGCCGCGCAGGAGGTGAGTCCTTGCGGATGCTTTTTACGAGGGAATGTGCAGAGTTGCGCTTGGGACGGCTGTTTTCTGGAAAGCCTCTGATTATAACCGAGGGCAAACCCGAATTCAGTTTCAGGCAAGCTTCAAACTGCTGGCATGCAGGCAAATGGCTGCTGCTGCGGCCACATTGAGAGACTCCTCGCCCCCCGGCTGGCCAATGCGGGCAAAGACGGTGGCGCGCGCCATCAGGGCCTCAGAAACGCCCTGCCCTTCATGCCCCATGGCCCAAGCGCAAGGATGCGGCAAATCAAGTCGCTGCACCAAATCCCCTTGGTGTGAACTGGTCACCACCAAGGGCACCCGCAGGGCATCCAGGTCTGCCAATTCCAAGCCTTCGTGTAATTTGAGTCCAAAATGCGCACCCATGCCAGCGCGCAAAGCTTTGGGGCTCCATAAAGCGGCCGCCCCTTTGAGCGCCAACACTTGGCGAAAGCCGAATGCGCCCGCGCTACGCAAGATAGAGCCCACATTCCCCGCGTCTTGCACCCGGTCGAGGATGACGGTGGCGGCATCGGGGTCTATCACGGCAGCGGCCGGCAAATCGACCACAAAGCCAACACGGGCCGGCGACTCCAAGCCGCTGATTTCGCGGAACAACCCATCCGGAATCACTACGATTTTGATAGCTGCTCGCGCATATTCGACGGGAGCTAGAGGCCAAAATGACTCAGAAACTACCAACACTGCAGGCTTCACACCACGGGTCAAGGCGGCTCCGCACAGGTGGTCTCCCTCGATCCAGAATCGCCCGGCTTTGCGATAGGCGGTGTTGTCGGTGCTGAGTTTGCGCAATTCTTTAAGAAGTGCGTTCTCACGGGAGCTGATGAATACAGGTTCGGTCATAGCGGTTTACAGCACCCGGGTGACCGGCGCAAAAGTTTTACGGTGCGCGGGACACGCACCATGGGCCTCAAGGGCGGCAAGATGCACCGCGGTCCCATAGCCTTTGTGGGCGGCGAAACCGTACTGGGGATACTGAGCATCCAGCTCAGCGCACCAGCGGTCACGGGTCACCTTGGCGAGAATGGATGCGGCTGAAATCGCAGGCACGGTGGCATCCCCCTTGACGATCGCCTCGGCCAACACGTCAAGGACCGGCAAGCGGTTGCCATCTACCAGCACTTTGGCAGGTTTCAGGCGCAAGCCCTCCACCGCACGGCGCATGGCCAGCAAGGTGGCTTGCAGGATATTGATTTCATCGATCTCCTCGACAGAGGCTTGTGCAATCGAGCAGCACAGAGCCTTGGCGCGGATTTCGTCAAACAGCTTTTCGCGACGGGCTGCCGTCAGTTTTTTGGAGTCATTCAACCCGGCGATAGGACGCAAGTCATCCAAAATGACCGCGGCAGCGACCACAGGCCCAGCCAGCGGACCACGGCCGGCCTCATCCACACCAGCCATGAGCCCAGGCAGATCCCAACTGAAGGCTACTTGCTGCACCCCGGGCACAGCAATTTTAGCTTTGGAGGACTTTTTCGATGGCATCGGTCGCAAGGGTGGCGGTGTCACGCCGCAAATCAGTGTGCAGCGTGCGAAAAGTAGATTGGAGGGCCGCGATTTTGGCAGGCTCGCTGCGAGCCGCGTCCAGCCACTGCAGCGTGGCCTGCGCCAATGCAGCAGGGGTTGCGTCGTCTTGCAGGAGCTCTGGCACCACGAAATCCCGGCACAAAATATTGGGCAGGCCCACCCACGGCTGCAGGCGTTTGCGCCGCATGATTTGCCACGACAACCAGGACATGTGGTAGCCGATCACCATGGGCCGCTTGAACAGAGCGGCCTCCAGGGTGGCGGTACCGCTGGCAATCAAGGTAACGTCGCATGCAGCCAAGGCCGTGTGGCTCTGACCGGTCAACAACTGCAAGCGGCTGCCGATTCCGCTGCGCTCTGCAATAGCGGTGATTTCAGGCAACAAGCCGGGCACGGCAGGGACTATAAATTTAATAGCAGCTCGCGCGTTCAGCATGAGGGCTGCGGCCTTAAAGAACCGCAAGGCTAGGTGTCGTATTTCGGATTGACGGCTACCCGGCAAGATAGCCACCACCTCATCTTCCGGCTGCAAGCCCAAGGCGTGTCGTGCGGCGGCTTTGTCAGGCTCCATAGGAATGACGTTCGCCAGCGGGTGCCCCACATAGGTAGACGCTATGCCGTGCGACGCCAACAGTGCAGGCTCGAAAGGAAAGATGCACAGCACATGGTCTGTGCTCTGGCGGAGCTTTTCCACCCGCTCCGGCCGCCA
>JAIXVK010000286.1 GCA_027483085.1 Comamonadaceae bacterium
CCCAAGGTGCGCGGAATCGGGGTGGCCGTCAGGGTGAGCACGTCGACCTCGGCGCGCAGCGCCTTCATTTGCTCTTTGTGGCGCACGCCGAAACGGTGCTCTTCGTCGATGATCAAGAGTCCCAGGTTTTTGAACTGGGTGCTCTCAGACAGCAGCTTGTGGGTGCCCACCACGATGTCTACCGTACCATCGGCCACGCCCTTGAGGGCAGCGGTGATTTCTTTGGCACTGCGGAAACGGCTCATCTCGGCGATCTTGACCGGCCATTTACCGAAGCGGTCCACCAATGTCTGGAAGTGCTGCTCTGCCAACAGGGTGGTGGGCGCCAGAAAGGCGACCTGCTTGCCCCCGGTGACGGCCACAAATGCAGCGCGCAGCGCCACTTCGGTCTTGCCAAAGCCCACGTCGCCGCAGACCAAACGGTCCATCGGGCGGGGGGAGATCATGTCCTGAATCACACAGTGGATAGCGGCCTTCTGGTCGGCGGTCTCCTCAAAGCCGAAGTCGTTGGCAAAGGTCTCATAGTCGCCCGCGCTGTAGCGGAACGCATGCCCCTCGCGTGCCGCTCGGCGGGCGTAGATATTGAGCAGCTCGGCCGCACTGTCGCGCACCTGTTCGGCGGCTTTGCGTTTGGCTTTTTCCCACTGGCCGCTACCCAAGCGGTGCAGGGGCGCCTCGTCGGCGCTGACCCCGGTGTAGCGGCTGATCATTTGCAGCTGGCTCACCGGCACATAGAGCGTGGCCTTGTCGGCATATTCGAGGTGCAAAAACTCTTGCAACTCGGGCTCGCCCGCGGCATTTTTGTTGCCCATGTCCATGTGGATAAGACCGCGGTAGCGGCCGATGCCGTGGGCGCTGTGGACCACCGGGTCGCCGACATTGAGCTCGGACAGGTCTTTGATCAGCGCTTCCACATCGCTGACCTGCTCCTGCTTTTTGCGGCGGCGGGTGGTGGGCCCGGCGGCAAACAGCTCGGTCTCGGTGATGAGGTCGATGCCCATCTCCAGCCAGCTGAAGCCTTTCGTCAGGCCCGAGGTGGCGATGCCGATGGGCTCTTTGCTGTCCAGAAACTCTTGCAGGCTGTCAAAGGCTGGCGGGCTGAACTGCGAGGCCCGCAAAAAGTCCAGCAGGCTTTCGCGGCGGCCATCGCTCTCGGCCAACACCAGCAGGCGCTGCTGGGTGTTGCGGGCGTGCTGCTTGAGCAGGGCCAAGGGGTCTTCGGTACCGCGCTGGACACCCAGCTCGGGCAAGGGGCCGAGTTCTGCAAACTCGGTGCCATCCGCTTGCGGGCGAATCGCTAGCTGGGCGTGGGCATTGGCCTTGGCGTAAAACTGCTCGGTCGCCAGAAAAAGGCTCTCGGGTGGCAGCACCGGGCGCTCGGGGTCACCGTGCACCAGGCGATAGCGGTCTTTGGTGTCTTGCCAAAAACGCTGAAAAGCCGGCTCCAGGTCGCCATGCAAGACCACGGTGGCGTCCGCCCCCACGTAGTCGAACACGGTGGCCGTGTCGTCAAAAAACAAGGGCAGGTAGTACTCAATACCGGCGGTGGCCACGCCCGCACCGATGTCTTTGTAAATGCGGCTCTTGGTCGGGTCCCCCTCGAGCAGCTCGCGCCAGCGGCTACGGAACTTGGCACGGGCGTCGTCGTCCATGGGGAACTCGCGGCCGGGCAGCAGGCGCACTTCAGGCACCGGGTACAGGCTGCGTTGGCTGTCGGGATCGAAGGTGCGGATGCTGTCGATCTCGTCGTCAAACAAATCCACTCGGTAGGGCACCAAACTACCCATGGGGAACAGATCAATCAGGCCACCGCGCACTGCATATTCGCCGGGGCTGACCACCTGGGTCACGTGGCTGTAGCCGGCCAGGGTCAGTTGGCTTTTGAGTTTGGCTTCGTCGAGCTTTTGCTTGACTTTGAACTCAAAGGTGTAGCCCGCCAGAAAGCTGGGCGGCGCCAGCCGATAGAGCGCGGTGGTGGCCGGCACGATGACGACATCGGCCCCATTGTCCTTGTCGCGCTGGCTAATCCGCCAAAGGGTGGCCAAGCGCTCGCTGATCAGGTCCTGGTGCGGCGAGAAGGTGTCGTAGGGCAGCGTCTCCCAATCGGGGAAAAGGGCGCAGCGCAGGTCGGGCGCAAAAAATGCAATTTCCTCCAGCAGCCGCTGGGCGTCACTCGCATCAGCGGTGATCACCGTCATCGGCTTGCCCGCGGCCTTGTCGCGGGCACCGAGGCGCGCCAGCAACATGGCATCGGCAGAGCCGGTAGGGCGGGGCAGGGTGAATCGTTTGCCGGGGGTGAGCTTGGGGAGGTCCATGGGTCCAAAGTGTGCGGGAGAGGGCAGCCAACCAACGGCAGCCGGGGCACGATCACCCTGACAGGGCTGCGCGCAACAGCCGTGATTTTAGAATGGCAGGCTGCACCATGACCCACACCACATCAATATCCCCCGCGCCGCACAGCGACCCGGCCTCCAAGGCCAGCCCACAGCCCCCGTCCGCCCCTGAGTCTATGGCGGTGACACCCCGTTTGTGGGCTCTGGTGCCCTGTGCGGGCAATGGCAGCCGCTCGGGGGCCGCAGGGCCCAAGCAGTACACCGTGCTGGGCCCACAGGCCTTGGTGCTGCACACCCTGGAGGCCTTGGCGGCGGTAGACCGCTTGGCAGGCATTCAGGTGGTGGTGTCGGCAGGTGACCCGTTTTTTGACACTGCACCGCAGCCGCAGGGCGCTCCTGTTTATGTAGCGGACTGCGGA
>JAIXVK010000389.1 GCA_027483085.1 Comamonadaceae bacterium
CAGCGCTGGAGCCACCTCATCCTCCCGGGGGCCTCCGTTTTGGACGTGGCTTGCGGCAGTGGGCGCCACCTTCATTGGTTTGCCGGGCGCGGCTGCAAGGTTACCGGCGTCGACCGGGATATTGAAAGCGCACTGCAGTTACTGCCAAATGCCAGACTCGTTCAAGCCGACATCGAAAACGGGCCATGGCCTTTGGTGAACGAGGCCAACGCCGAGCCTGAGTTGTTTGACGCGATTGTGGTGACCCACTACCTTTGGCGGCCACTCATGGACACGCTGCTGGCCAGTCTGGCACCGGGCGGCGTCTTGCTCTATGAAACATTTGCTGCGGGCAACGAGACAGTGGGGCGCCCTGCCCGGCCTGATTTTTTGCTGCAAAACGGTGAATTGCTGCAGATTTGTAGCGATTTGCACATCGTGGCCTACGAAAACGGTTTTTTAGAACAACCCGACCGTTTCGTTCAGCGCATTGCGGCCACACGTATCTTTACCCCAAGTGCACCCAACGGCGCTCCGGCGCGCTATGCACTCTAGTTAAAATGTTTGTTTACAGATTCAACACTCGACATGAACGCTTCTAAAGGTCCAATCCGGGGCAGCATCGTAGCCCTTATCACTCCGATGCTCGACGACGGCTCCGTGGATTACCCCGCGCTGCGCAAACTCATCGATTGGCATATCGCCGAAGGCACCGATTGCATTGGCGTCGTGGGCACTACCGGTGAGTCCCCCACCGTCAGTGTTGAAGAACATTGCGAAATCATCCGCGTCTCGGTCGAGCAATCCGCCGGGCGTGTGCCAATCATGGCCGGCTGTGGCGGCAACTCCACCCGTGAGGCGATTGCCTTGGCCCGCTTTGCCAAGCAAGTCGGCGCAGACTGCCAATTGCAAGTCGTGCCCTACTACAACAAGCCGACCCAAGAAGGCCAGTTCCAACACTTCAAGGCTATTGCAGAAGCTACCGGCGACCTGCCGATCGTGCTTTACAACGTGCCCGGTCGCTCGGTGGCCGATATGGCACACGACACCGTCTTGCGCCTGACACAGGTGCCCGGAATCGTGGGGATCAAAGAAGCAACCGGCAACATTGAGCGCGCTCAGTGGCTCATCAAAGATGCACCGAAAGAGTTTTCGATCTACAGCGGCGACGACCCGACCGCGGTGGCGCTGATGTTGTGCGGCGGCCACGGCAACGTGAGCGTGACTGCCAACGTGGCACCGCGTCTGATGCATGAGCTCTGCAAGGCAGCTATTGCCGGAGATGTAGCGCGCGCCATGGAAATCCAGATGAAACTTTTGCCCGTCCACAAGACTCTATTCATCGAATCCAATCCGATTCCTGTGAAGTGGGCGGTTTCACGCATGGGGCTGAGCAAGCCTGCCCTGCGCTTGCCTTTGACACCGCTGACAGAAGCCAGCCAACCCGCCCTTGAAAAGGCCATGCAAACCGCTGGTCTGATCTAAGCGCGCTGCCATTTTGAGGATTTTTGTGAATTCCATTTCTAAAGTTATTTTGCTCAGCGCGACGATTGGCTTGGGAGCCTGCACCGCACTGGAAACAGACAAAGTGGACTACCGCTCTGCAGCAAAAGCCCCTCGCTTGGACGTTCCGCCCGATCTCACCCAGTTGAACAAAGACACCCCCTACACCGTGGTGGGTGGCGCAGTCTCTGCGAACGCCACCAAGACAACCCAGGCGGTGACGGAAAAATCCGACGTCGCGGCATTGGCGGTGGGTGACGTAAGAATCGAGCGCGCAGGCAACCAGCGTTGGCTGGTGGTAAACCGCCCGGCTGAAAAGCTGTGGGAGCCGGTGAAAGACTTCTGGCAAGAAAACGGTTTCTTGTTGGCGCTCGACCAAGACAAACTGGGCATCATGGAAACCGATTGGGCGGAAAACCGCGCCAAGCTTCCACAAGACTTCCTGCGCGCCTCCTTGGGCAGGCTGCTGGACTCGTTCTACTCAACCCCTGAGCGCGACAAGTTCCGCACCCGCTTGGAGCGGGATAGCAACGGGAACACCGAAATTTTCATTAGTCACCGGGGCATGGTGGAGGTCTATACGGCCGACCGTACCAACGAAACCGTGTGGCAACCGCGAGCAGCGGACCCTGAGCTTGAAGCTGAGTTTTTGCGTCGCTTGATGGTCAAGCTGGGAGTGTCGCAAGAGCAATCCAAGGCACTGGTGGCCAATAGCGTTACCAAACCAGTGGCTACCGTTACCAGCCTGAATGGACAGCCGGTTGTTCAACTGGACGAGGGCTTTGACAGGGCATGGCGCCGCACAGGACTCGCCTTGGACAGAACCGGCTTCACGGTGGAAGATCGTGACCGCAAACAGGGTGTTTACTTTGTTCGCTACCAAGAGCTGACCTCCGACAAGGCCGAGCCCGGCTTTTTCAGCAAGATGTTCAGTGGCACCAAAGCCAACGTCGCGCTCAAATACCAAATTGCGGTGCGCAGCGCAGGTGAAAAATCAACGATCAGCGTGCTGGATGCCAATGGCAACCCCGAGACCACCGCCGTTGCTCAAAAAATTGTGAAAGTCATCGCTGACGACATCAAATAAGCGGAGTTGCATCGCCACGAGGCGATGTACCGGCGGGTCTTACTACGCTGTTGGCCCAACATTTGTAAAAGTCGTCCAAGCCTAGCTTGGGCGACTTTTTTTATGGGCGATGGTTCCTTTACGGGTTTATGTTCCCGAAATGAATACCGTCGAAATGAAACGAACCCCCTCAGCGCTTAAATGGTTGGCCGAGCAGCGTGCACGCAAAGCTGGTGAAATGCTTGTACACGACCAGATATGCAAACGGCTTGAATACGATGTCAATGAACTGCGCACCGAACTCGCTGAAGCCGAACTAAAGCTTCGGGCAGCCGACCAGAAAAAAGACGTCGTCAGAGCAGAGCTAAACGCACTCGACAAAGTAGTCGGAATTTTTGACGTCGAAATCAATCCGGAGGCAATACAGCCAGTAAACGGATGGGCCGGGCGGTACGGGAAACGCGGCGCTCTGAACCAGTTTTTACTCGAAACAATGCAAGCTGCTTATCCCAAAGCACTCTCCACCAAAGAGCTCGAGTTCCGCGCTATTGAGCACTTCATGCTTTCCTTCGAGGACCGTGAACAGCATCGTCATTGGTACGCAGGTACATTCAGAGGAACCCTCAAGAGGCTTTGTGCGAATGGCGCTATCGAGCAGGGTCCGCCAGAGACCTACCTGAGGGGGCAAGTAGCTACTTGGCAATGGATTCCCTCAAAAAGAAAACCAAAATCCATCGCCGAGCTTAGAAAGAAATGACACCCCAGTATGGATTGCCTTTTGCATTGACAGTCCATACCTTAGGGCTCTGCGTTGGAAGCCCCTGGTCAATCATCGTCGTCATAAGCTTGCTGAGCTGCTTGCTGACTCTGGCAACTAGAACAAAGTTCTCCGTTTACAACGCTTTGGTAAGTGCCGTCAGCTGGCTCAGCATCTATATACAGGGTGCAGTAGCAGTTGGCGCATTGGTAGTGGTATGCAGACATTTTTGGCTCCGAAGTTATCGACTAGAAATTTCCAATCAATCGTCATAGATGCCAGAGAAGTCGACTGCGGGGTCGTCGTTCCGCAGGCTTTCGGCAGCTTCAAATCTCGCAGAAATAGCCTCGCAATCGAGCTTACTCAACCCTAGTTCCTGATTTTTGACTTCACAAGCGACTCGAAGCTCATCCCAACTTGCACCACTGTTGGAAGCAATAATTTGCAAAGCATTCGGATTTCCCTCTTCCACCAAAAGACTTGAGGGGGACTCATAAAAATCCCTCCATCTCGGAGTGTGCCAACAAGTCCTACTTGGCAAGGAGCAGCCTGTAAGGGTCTCCAAAAACAACTCCGTCAGAGTCGTGTTAGGTTGGCTTTCTCCATATTCGAACAACTGGTGGTCACCTTCATCGCTGAAGAGAACCCAGCTTCGGGCCTGGTCTTCACCCCATGAAATTGGCATAGGGTCATTTAACAAGAATGTCGATGAAAGCCACCAAAGCAAAATCGTCACACCCTGCCCATCCGCACTTATTACGACGGGGCATCCTTGGCTTCGGTTCTTCTCAATGAAATCAAGCTGGCCTTCTGCCATCCCATCTGGACGGGTATGGGTGATGTTTCCACTGAACGTCATAGGCCCCAATTTCGACCGCATTTTTAGACCAAGCATTGCAGCGATTTCAAACCTGCTCAGCTCGCGGTCTTCGGAATAGCAAAGGTAGTTTGTAGGCGAGACGTCGGGAGCAATTACCCGAGCGAGACCTAAAAATCCGTGCTTGGAGATGGGCGTAAAACCTTCCGCTTTTACGAGTTCCGGCTCGTCCCGATTGCTGGCACTGGTGACGTTCCAATCCTTGTAACCGAATTCCCTAGAAAGAATGTCGAGCCACTGGCCGAGCTTTGGCTGGGGTGAATCTAGAGGAACCTTGTCGCAAGAAGCTTTAAGAAACTTAGCGACGCTTTTGATTTGAACGTTCGTGAGAACTGGCATACCTTACTCCTACATCCGAGCACTCGATAGAACAGTCCTCACATTTCCGTCCCGTGCTCTTTGATAGAAGCAAAGCAGAAAGAATTGATTTCCATGGGATTTACCGAGCCCTAGAGGGTGTGAGGGGCAGGCTCCCAGCGCCGGTCGGCAGTATATGACGACACAGCTAGATTTTTGAGGAAAACTACTTTTTTCATCAAGTGCTGACACACACTTTGTGCAATCAACAGCATCACCGATAGCGCCAAGGCTCTGCTGCTCGCTAACGCGGTGGCCGCCCATTGACAGACGAAATCGGTGAACGGCCCTTGGCCGGCCCACTGGATGTAGCCCACTGATTGCCCGTGACCAGCACTTCATGGTTTCGGTGGCGGCCATGCGTGTAGCCCCTGAAGTCCCTTGAGAGGCCCACGTTCGTCGCATAGTGCATCAAACGCTGTGTGATTGCACCCGGAGGCATACGGTTATGGTCTTCGCGAAATGCAGTCTCGACCGCGTACTCGTGCAAGTACTTGGGCTCAAGGTTCAGGTAGACACCCTTCTCCGCACGGTCCATGCGTGCGGTAAAGCTTTCTGAGTTGTTGGAGTGCTCACCACCCGGACCTACCAGGTGCTGACTGTGATTCACTTGCACGTGCCCCATAAATCGCTTTCCAAGCTTGCTGAATGCCGTACCCGTATCGGTAGCCAGAATGGACTCAGGTATCGCGACAAACCGACGAGCGAGCTCCTCCGCAGCCGCAGGGTTCTCAGCGAGGCAAATGGCCGAGCGCGTTTGCAATGCGCCCTTGCCCGAAGCGCCGCCTCGCATGCGAGCATTCAGCGTAATTCGCCGTAAAGGAGGCAGAACGGTTCCATAGGCCGGGTCCAGCACTACCCCCTCAGCCAGTGCTTTCGCTTTGGCATCGCGTTTTTTCTTCTGCCTTGCCGCTTGCGTGAGCGTTGCGTCATCCAGAGCTTCAGACTCATCGATAAGGCGCTGTCCAAGTGGAATACCGCGCTTCTCACTGGCACGCCGCCCAGATGTGTGTGCGCCGTCCATCTCGATAACACCGGAGATGAATCCGATGTTGTAGCCGCGGGCAATGGCCTCTCTTGCTTTCGTGAGCAACGTGAATGCTGTGTTGTAGCCTTTCATGTTCAAGATACGTCGTACCTCCAAAGCAGGCTTTCCTGAAGCTCCGCAGACCCACAAATGAACAGCAGCCAACAATGTCTGAAGCGGCATCCGACGATTCGCAAATACTGTGTTTGAAGTGACGCTAAATCGCTTACCGCAGCCCTTGCACTTCCAACGGAGTTCTTTCGTTGACCAGTAGTGCGTGGCGCTCGAGTTGCAATGGGGGCATGTGACGACCTTGAAGCATCCCCACCTGGCTTTTGCTAAGTGGCGGACACACTGAAGGTCCGTCATGCTTGCGTAAGTCGATACAGAGACGTCGACGGCCCCTGATGACATGTGATGCAAGCTCGATGGTGAGCTTGGACGGTAGACCTGTTGCCTGCGCTCCTTCTTTGCTGCCGGCGTAGTTGCTGCGTCACTCATACGGCGGTACTCAAAAAGTCAACAAACTCTTCCTCGCTGACGCACTCCGAGCTCACGATGCTCACTTTAGAAAAAGGACGCTGTGTTCGAGTCATCCATCTCGCGAGGCCATTGCGCGTGACGGCAGGTAGCGTGTCGACGGCGACATAGCTTTTCTCATTCTCTTGAATGGGTATGGGCAGGCATAGGTCCGGTCTGGGCGGTAAAGCAAAGCGCCCATTGGATGCGTGTGCATAGGCTCTCGCGAGTAGGTCCCATGCTTGTATGCCGGCGGGCTTGTGCACGAAGAGTGGGGTTCCGAAATCTGACTCCAAGTCAGAAGAGAACACAGCGCTGTAATGACCTTTGCGCTTGTGCATGGTGATGGTCGCGGTCGCAATTTGTGCAACATTCTTGTTGAGACCGTCTGGCCAATGTGCGATGACGGCACTCATGTTCTCGATGAACGCTGGCCGCTTGGAAGGGGCGATTTCTTCGGGCTCTAGGGCTTCCACCTGATTAAACGTGAGACACACCAGCCGCGCGACCAGGTCCCAGACACTTGCAGACCACCGTGGGTAGTTGGTGATGAAGCTCATCGGGAGTTCGCCGACTCCCGCAACATACGTGGCTGACTTGTAGCTGGCTTGTGCCTGAAGAACCTCGTATGCGATATCCATGCGTCCAAGCACATTGGTTGAGGTCTCTTTGCCCGGCTTGCAGGCGTGAAGGGATACTTTGAGCATCAGAGCACCCTGATATCCCAGGTCTGACCGTACTGAATCCCGTCAACGTATTCGAAGCCGCGAATGCGCATCTGGCTATCTTTTAAAAACAGGACATCGGCATCCAGCAGCATCGGAATCAGCGGCTGCGGTACAGGCTCTGTCGAGGAGTAAAGCTCAGCCGTTGCAACGATTCGACCGAGTGCAGGGACGCGTGCTTCTCGGATGTGCAAGACGCCTTTGTAGACCGGCATTGCCGCTCGTTGCCGGGCAGGAACAGCGCTCCCTCGTTGGTTGATTAATTGAACAGCGGCTTTCATAAAAACTCCTTTGACCTATTCAGCGTCTAGGTCGCGTGCTCACTTTTTCTTATACATAAACCTTTTAAGATTTATTAGGGTTGAAACATACTGGGGCTCGGTAGGATTCGTATAAATCTAAAAACGTTTATACGCCTCGTCTGTGAGAACCCGCGATTCCGACTTCTATGCCAAGCAAGCCAAGGCCTTGGTCAAAGACATTCGCGAACAGAAGGACGTGTCGTACAAAGAACTGGCACGCAAGCTCGAGCCCGAGAACGCACATGACGGCGACGTAGACGTGCAGATGCTTATCAACAGAGTTAACAAAGGCAAATTCAGCTTTGCATTTGCACTTGAGTTGCTCGCAGCACTCGGCGTGAAGAACATCGACATCCCCGTTCCTCCCCAGAAGCGTCCAAAGCCTTAGTTTTTGCATGGTGCCTCCGCTTGTGGCCTTGGCGTTTGAGGTTGCTCCAGCATATTCTTAGCCAACAGATACTCTGTACGGCGCACCATGTCGTCTACGCTGTTGCCCTGCGCCGGTCTGGCTTCGTAATCGCTGACTATCGCCTCCAGCGTTTGTTTTTGCTTTGTGCTCATTCAAAAGTACTCCCGGCCTAGATTGCGACGCGCTTCTTGTGCCAGCTCAATCAACGCAAAGACCTCTTCCTCGGGCGCCTCTAGCGGCCCGTATGACTGGTTCATTCGCTCAAGCACGGGCTCAATGGCTTGCAGGCTGAGACCAAGACGTGCTGCCCCCTCCGACAGCAGGTCTAAGTAGGGATGTGACTGCAGGTCCTTAGGGGCTCCCAGGATGGCAAGCGCATAGAGGTACAGCGCATCAAACGCACAGCTGTACCGGGTAGCAAGACTGTTGTCTGCATTCTGGGCGTCTTTGAGAATGATGTCGCCTAAGCCAATGCGTGACTGGGCGAGCGCCGAATCGGGTGTCATTGCTTGCATAGTTGCTCCAGTGCTGCTTTGAGTTTGTGAAGAATTTCCGGATGGCTGATGCCGTCTTTTTCGTGGGTTTGGATGAAATTGCTAGCGCATTCCTGTGGCCAACCCTCGCCGTCATCGTCCAGAGCAATCCAGCCCGAGGGCTTACGGCGCCGCACGTCTTCCCACACCTGCTTGCCTCGCGGCAAGGCCGTGAACAGGTCTTGGTCCATTCGGCTGTGAAAGGTTGCCCCGATAACGCGTTGGCGCAGCCGCGGCCCCAGCTGCTTCGCAGACTTGGCGCACCCATAGCGACGGACCCAAGCGGTACTAAGGATGATGCGTACCTGTGGGTACGGCTCAAGCAACGTTTCGAGCAAGCCAATGTGCTGGAAAAGTTTGTACTGCTCCGGCGCTGACAAGTAGGCGCCAATGCGTGGGTGCCAAAGGACATTTTCATGATGGAGTACGCCATCAAAGTCGAGGTACAACAGCAGTTCACCGTGGCCTAGGAGCTTTCTCATAGTGGGCTCCCAGCACGCACCAAGATAAGGCCGGAGTGGAACTCACGGGTGACGTCCCGCTCGTAAGTGATGTGATGCAGTGTCTTCCACGCAGACCAGAGCCGGCGGACTTCTTTCGGCAAATCGGGCTCCCCCAGCAGCTGAACGATATGACCTCTGGCCGTATGAGCGCTTGCGCCGGCGGCATCAAAGCCGACAACTGCATCGCTGATGAAGGGCTGGTCGGCGCAAATGCCTGTGAAATGGCGATACCACTTGGTCTGACCTTCAGGCGGCGGGACTTCAAATACCGACCACTGCTCGATGACGTGAACGACAGGTGCGGGGCTTGGGGTGTCTTGCATAAAGCGGTTTCAAAAACTGTTGACAAAGGTTCTCCCTCAGCCATCCAGTGACTGATTCGAGAGATGTGGATTGCCCCTAAAGGGCTAAGGCGTGGAGGTAGTGTTCAGTGGCTACCTCCTGAGGCGTCTTACGACGCTGACGACTACGCCGAGAAGCTCTAACGATGACTTCGGCTTAATCGGGGCATACGCGGGGTTTGCCGCTTCGAGGAAGTACTTTCCGTCCGAGTCGAGCCGCAGGACTTTGACTGTCAGCTCGTTGTCCGCATAGGCAACGACTACGTCGCCTGGCTTGGTTGGGCTGTTCTGCTCGACTGCAACAAGGTCGCCATCAAAGATGCCCAAGTCCTTCATGCTGTCGCCGCGCACACGATGCAATGACGTCCGGTTTGGCTCATCGATGAGATAGTCATCAAGGGTCAAAAGCTCTGGCTCTTCCTGCGTCGCCGGCTGCGGTAAACCTGCCCGGACGGGCCCGAGGAGAGGCCGAGCAAAGAACTTCTTCGTGGGAGCGACACGCCCGTCTTTCCGCTCCAGGTAACCGGCATCGGCGAGCCGGCCCACGAGTGCGAATACGCTCGAGGTGGAGCTCAGTCCCAGCACATCGCAAAGCTTGGCCAGCGCGGGGAATGCGCGATGCGTTTTCCAGTAGGTGCGCAATGCTGCAAGGTACTTTTCGTCGTTCACTGGCTCTCTCCTTCGAATGTCTGTTCGTTGGATTAACTGTATGGGCATACAGCACTTAGAGCAAGGGAAATCGGAGAGACCCCTTGAGGCGTTCAGCCAATTCTGGCTGTGGAGCTTGGTTTACGCGGTGTGTTGGTTCGTCGCGGGGACAGTTCGAACCGAGGCTTTTTTGGGTGTGCGCACGTTATATTTTTCTGAATAATTTTCTATAACCGTAGCAGGCTTGATGCTCGCCCAACGAGCATCGCGGTGTTACTTGCGCGGAGACCTGTTTGTAAGCCATCGAACCCCTTTTCCCGTGAGTCGAGCATCACTGATTGCGAGGATTCCCTCCATATCGCCATTCGATTGAGCCTTGAAATCGCCGGTAATCAGTTGTGTGTCCCAGAGTTGTTCCAAGCAGAAAAGGCCCGGACTGGCGATTGGTAGGTCGTGCGCTTGCAAGTTGTTGTCTCGGGGAAGAGCGGCGATGAACTTAAGTGCCTCGATCAACTGGGATTCGGGAACAGGGGCCTCGCGGTAAGAGTAGTCCATATGGAGAAAAGCTTTCGATTTGTAATGCGCTTGCGGCTTCTGAAGTGCTGCCAACCATTTGTTTAGACAAGGTCTTTTATACGAATCCCGCCTCTAAAATGAACTTTAGATTTCAAGAGAGAGCGCATGGCTACAGGGAACGTCGAAGAGATAAACACACTGTCTAAACAAGGCTTGACTGTCATTCAACAGATTCAGGCCATGCCAAATAAACACAGAAAAAAGCTCACACTCTCCCAGCTCGAGTCGTTCCTGCTCAAGGCCAGCGACATCCTTCGGGGCAACATGGATGCCTCGGAGTACAAGGAATACATCTTTGGTATGTTGTTCCTCAAGCGCTTGTCAGACCAGTTCGCCGAAGACCGGGAAAAACTCATCCGGGCTGAGACCGCCAAAGGTTCTAACCAGAAGACCATCGATACGAAGCTATCGATGAAGCGAAACCCCCACTACTCCTTCTGGGTGCCGGAACGTGCTCGCTGGGAACTGAGTGAACCCATCGTTTTGGAGAACGGGCAGCACTTCCGCGGCCTACTGCATGTGAAGCAAAACGTGGGAGACATGGTCAACAAGGCTCTTGCTGCCATTGAAGAAGAGAACTCGGACTCTCTGGCAGGTGTTCTCAAACCCATCAACTTCATGCTCACAAAGGGTGACAAGAAGCGAGTTCTGCCTGACGACAAAATCATTGAACTGATTACGCACTACTCAACCGTCAAGCTTGCAACAGAGGACTTCGAGTTCCCGGACCTTTTGGGCGCGGGATACGAGTACCTCATCAAGTACTTTGCAGATACTGCAGGCAAGAAAGGTGGAGAGTTCTACACGCCGGCGCCCGTAGTTCGGCTGTTAGTTCAATTGCTTGAACCGCTTGAAGGGATGTCGGTCGGAGACCCCACCTGTGGTTCTGGAGGCATGCTGATTCAAAGCGGGAGCTTTGTAGAAGAGTCCGGCGGCGACGCCAAGCGTATGGCGCTATATGGCCAGGAGCTGTCAGGTACCACCTGGGCCATCTGCAAAATGAACATGATTTTGCACGGCTACAAGGCTGCAGACATCCGCAACGAAGACACGCTGTCGAAGCCGGCTCATGTTCAAAACGGTGAGCTGATGAAGATGGACCGTATTCTAGCGAACCCTCCTTTTTCGCAGAACTACACCCGCGCTGGCATGCAGTTCGGCGAGCGGTTTCACACCTATATGCCAGAAACAGGCAAGAAGGCCGACTTGATGTTCGTACAACACATCGTCGCCACACTGTCAGACCAAGGCAAAGCAGCAATTGTTATGCCCCACGGTGTCCTATTCCGTGGCGGCCCTGAGAAAGAGGCTCGCAAGAAAATCATTGCAGCCGGTCACCTGGAAGCAGTTATCGGGCTACCTCCCGGCCTTTTCTATGGAACCGGTATTCCTGCCTGCGTATTGGTGCTTTCCAAAAAGGATGCCCGCACTCGTAAAGAGGTTCTTTTCATCAATGCAGACCGTGAGTACAAGGAAGGTAAGAACCAAAATACCTTGCGACCAGAAGACATTGAAAAGCTGACCTACGTATATCAAGAGCGACTGCAGGTACCAGGTTACTCTCGCTTGGTGGAGTTCGCTGAGTTGGAGAGTGAAGGCTTCAATCTCAACATACGACGCTATGTGGACAATTCACCACCACCTGAGCCGCAAGATGTTCGAGCTCATATTCATGGGGGCGTCCCAACTGTTGAAATCGATGGCCTAGAGTTCTTCTGGAAGAACTATCCAACTTTGCGCCAAAAGCTCTTCAGCAAGCGAAGCGGTGACGTTACCTATTGCGATTTCAGCACTGAGCTGCACAGCGATAAATCTAAAGCCAAAACGCTGGTTAAGGCGGATGAATCAGTAGCGGAAACCCATGCCAGGTTCCACCAAGCTTTGGCAGGATGGTGGGCAACGCATGTTGCTGACCTTCAGCAGCTCCCTGCGATTGGTACCTACGTCCCTCTTCGTAAGAAATTCGCGCAGAGCCTTGAGGACACACTTACACCCTTAGGACTATTGGACAAGTTCCAGATTCGTGGTGCCTTCGCAGAGTTTTCGAACACCTTGGCCACAGATTTCAAATCTGTAGCGGCATCTGGGTGGAATGCAGACCTGATTCCTGCAGAAGAAATCTTGGCTGCGCAGTTTCCCGAGGTTCTCAAGGAGCTGGAAGAGACCGAGTCACGTATTGCGGAACTGCAAGGGATGTTTGAGGCCGCCAAGGGGGAAGAAGGCGAAGAGGCTGATGAGGTTGACTTGGACTCCTACGAGTTTGACCCCGAGCAGTCGGTCCTGCCTAAACCAGTCCTAGATGCAATCAAGGCACGCAAAAAGGAGTTCGCCTCCGAACTAAAAGCCGTCAAGAAAACCGATGCGGTCCGTGCCAAACAGGTCGAGAAGGAAATCGCAGTTTTGGATGCCTTGATGGCAAAACACGCGGCACTAGACGAGGAGTTGAAAGCTGCTAAGCAGACGGTTAAAGCCATTGAGCGCACGCGCGACCAGCTTGTCGACAAAGCTCGCGATGAAATCAGCGACGTAGATGCGGGACGACTGATTTTGGAACGCTGGATGAAAACATTGGTGCATTCCTTCGAGGACCGTGTTCAAGCACACCTGACACAGCTGGTCGCCAAGGTTGAGCTATTGTGGTCAAAGTACGCGGTGACGCTGAAGGATATTCAGGAAAAGCGCAATAACGCTGCGGAGAAGCTATCCAAGTTCTTGAAGGAGCTTGGGTATGACCAATGAGAAAGTTGTCTGCCTACCCGACGGCTGGAAGTCACGCGCTTTAGGTGAATATGCAAGACTGGTAAAAGGCATAACGTATACAAGTTCTCAATATTGTGAGCCTGGTAAAGGCGCTGCGTTTCTCACAATCAAGTCAATTGAGAAAGGTGGTGGATACAAGACAGAAGGCTTGAAATTTTATAAAGGCCCTATCGCCAAAAAGCAGTTACTTTCAAAAGGTGACTTGCTGATTGCTAATACGGATTTGACAAGGGACGGTGATATTGTTGGTTGCGCAACTGTCGTACCCGAACTGCCGCATGAGGCATGCACGATGTCAATGGACCTGTCGAAAGTTGAAGTTGACCCTAATGAGGCGGACATACCCTTCGTAGGTTACCTTTTTTCGACAGAGACCGCTCGTAAGTTTATGAAGGACAACGCAAGTGGTTCGACTGTTCTTCATCTGAAAACATCGGCGGTTCCATCGCTCAGACTGCCAATGCCAAATTCACTGGGCGAGCAACGCCGCATTGCTGAATTGCTGTCAACGCTGGATGAGCAGATTGAGCAGACGGAGGCGTTACTAGAAAAACTATCCTCGATAACCGAAGGCGCATTTGACGACTTATTCGGTCAAGCATTTAAAAGTGCGCTGTCTCGAAATAGCTTAAGGGTCGGAGCATTAAAAAATAACTGGGAGCGAATTCCACTCGCATTGGCAGCACCAAAAATACTTGATTTCAGAGGCCGTACTCCATTAAAGCTAGGAATGATGTGGGGAGGGGGCGATATCCCAGCCCTATCCGCAAATAATGTAGAAATGGGGCGAGTAAATTTTCAGAAAGAGAGCTATTTGGGCTCTATGGCGCTATATAAAAAATGGATGACCCAAGGAGAGTGCGAGAAAGATGACGTTCTAATGACATTGGAGGCACCACTGGGAAATATTGCATTAGTGCCGGATGAAAAACCCTACATTCTGAGTCAACGTGTAATACTATTAAAGCCAGCCAAAGACTTATTTATCAATAAATATCTTTATTTTTATTTGAGATGGCGGAGGTTTCAAGCGCTTCTTTTAGAAGAGAGCACGGGCACAACGGCGACAGGTATTCAGCGAAAAAAACTTGAGCGCTTACCTGTTCTATTGCCTCCCAAAGATGAAGATAGAAGAATAGTAGAAATATTATCTACCCTCCTGGAAAATAGTAGCGTTCTGACTGAGAAAGCTGAGAAGCTAAAGCTGAAAAAGATTGGCTTAATGAGTGACCTACTGACCGGGAATACAAGATTTCCATCTTAAGTGGCGCTAAATGTAATTTCCAAAAAAAATCGCATATCGAAAAAAAAATACAGACAGGGATGTGGTGAGTATGACTAAAGGTAATCTTTCTCAAGGCTTGGTTTCTTTGATTCATCACGTTGAGTTAAACGAAACAGGATGGTGGCGGAAAGCTGTAGGGCAGATGGTAAAAGCCGTCCTGTGGAAATCAACCGAAGCTCTTGGTGTGAGAGATATTCAACGCGAGCTGCGACAAGAGTTGAGCATGGAGCTCAACGAAGAAATTCTTGCAAAGCAACTTGACTTTCATATAAGTCAGGGAGCAGTCATCAAACTCCAAGTCGGGACTTACAAGTTATCAGAAAAAACAAGAGTCGAATTATCTTCAGCCCATAAAAAAGCGATTGAAGAGCAAGAGGAGTGCCACAATCACTTTAAGCTGGCGTGCGATACACACTGCAAGGGCATTGATGCTGACCGTGCCTGGTTTGATTTTACTAATGCACTATCAAAAACAATTAACATTGCTGGTGCGAATTTGTTTCATCTATTGGCAGATGGAAATCTAATTCGAGAGACTGATTGGATACTGGGATTTTTGAAGAAATACAATATTTCATTTCAAGAGGGGCTCAAGCGAGTCGTAGCTGATTTCTTTGCAGTAAACAATTCGGTTTGTAGAAATCAGGTCCTAAGATTACTTTCTGCGCATTTCTTTGCAGAGGCATCACAACTCAGTCCTGAAACCTTAGCGGTAATTGAGTCTGAACGAAAGAAGCGAACAATCAGGGTAATTCTAGACACTAACTTTATTTTCTCCATACTTGGCTTACATGATAATCCCGGTGACGAGGCTGCTTTGTCGCTGGTTGATATCGCAAACCGCAGTGGGGTGCATTTAGACTTAAAGTTGATGGTTTTACCTGGAACTATCGAAGAGGGCCAAAGAGTACTTCTTAGTCAAATGCGGTCAGTGAGTAACATTCGCACAACAGCCGCCATGGCAAATGTTGCCCTAACGCAGCCATTGTCAAGTATTGCTAAGAAGTTTTTTAATGCTGCAAGTAAGTCACCAGGACTCACAGCGGAGGTTTTCTTTCAGCCCTATATAGACGACCTTAGGACAATTCTTCTATCCAAGGGAATCTCAGTACTAGAAGCGCACCCAGCAATATATAACCTACGCCAGGATGTGATTGATGATGTGCTGGACGAGCAATTAAGGGAAGAAAAGGAAGTACCTGAAAATAAACGCAAAGGATACGAAACGCTTTTGCATGACGCAGTCCTATGGCACGCAGTAAAGGATAAGCGGCCAAATGATGAAGACTCACCCTTTAACGTCGAGTACTGGGCGGTATCTATCGATTGGAGATTAATTGCATTCGACCGTAAAAAACGCAAGGAAAATTCTTCCAAATTACCGGTTGTTTTGCATCCAAGTAACTTAGTACAGTTGGTTCAGTTTTGGGTTCCTCGGACCCCTCAGCTTGAAAGTACCCTGATAGACAGTCTTAAGTTGCCTCTCTATTTCCAATCTTTCGACCCTGAAGACGAGAAAGCAACCGTTAAAGTTCTTGAGTCAATATCTCGATTTGAGAATGTTGGAGATATCCCAGAGCAAACCCTAAAAGTTATCCTAGCCAACAAAGTACTGCGCAACCGCCTGCGTGACTCTGACGCTTCAAATGATGAGATTTTTGAGCTTGTCAGAAATGAACTCCTAGCTGAGCACAAGGATACAGTTCAAGCCCTGGAGCAGTCAAAAGCCTCCCTAATGCGGGTGGAGTCAAGTCTTGAAGCTCGAGAGGCTGCACATCTCAACACTCAGCAGCAGTTGACAGAAGAGTCACAGAAAGTAAAGGAATTAGAGCGGATAGCGGATAAAGCCAGTAAAGAGGCTGAAGAGGCAAAAAAATATGCTTTGGACGCAGATGCGAAACTACAGAAAGAGCGGGCTGACCTGATAAAACTGCTATCTGAAAAAGATAGCCAATTAATGCTAACCCAGCAAAAAATCACGAGATTTTTATATATGTTATTTGGGGTTTCGCTACCAATATTTGCAGGCATAGCGATTCTTTACTTTACCCTAATTGTTTGGGCTAGTCCGCCACCAATAGCGGTGTCCATTTCTTTTTCGCTTTTGCCGTTTGTAATTGCTTGCCTAACTGCGCCAGTTCTAATCAAGAGATACACAGCTTTAAAGAATTGGTGGCTAAGTAAGCTTATGAGCTGGATAGGGATAAAGGCTATATGGGCCCCAGTAGTATTTTTCTCATCAGCAGTGGTTCAGGGGGGCGCATGGGAATGGGTGCGGACGCTGTTAAAGCTTACTAGTACCTAAACAAAGTTTTGATGATTATTATTTATGTCCGAACGTACTGAAGTTGAGATTCCCTTTTTAAGCCAACTCGCGAAATTGGGGTGGTCTGTTGTTGACCAAGGTGAGGGGTTGCCGACGGACCCCGGCAAGAGCCTTCGCGGGTCTTTTCGAGAGGTCGCACTTAAAGAGACATTTCGAAAAGCTGTCCGCGCTATCAACCTAGATGATTCCGGGCGACCTTGGCTAACAGCGTCCCAACTTGATGCGCTGTATGACTTCATCACTACTAGAACTGGAACGCTAATTGAGGCTAATGAGACAGTTCATCGGTTCCTTGTCCAAGGTGTTCCGGACATGGAATTTGAGACTTCCAAGGGCCTAGAAAAGAGAACTGCGCGCTTGATTGCGTTTGACCAGCCTGAACTCAATCATTTCGTTGCCATCAATCAGTTCCGCGTCGACACCCCCGGACAAGCTAAAGAGCACATTCGCCCTGATGTCGTTCTCTTTGTAAATGGCCTTCCATTGGTCCTCATAGAGGCGAAAGAAGCCAATCAATTTACCAGTCTGCCTCTTGAGGAAGCAAAAGTACAGATTTTTAGATACTCCGAGCGTCGTGAGGAGTCGACGAAAGGCGGCGTTAAAGAAGGTGAAGAGCGACTCTTTCACTTCAACCTGTTTTCAATCGCTACCACTGGCACACAGGCCTGCTACGGGTCTATTTCAACAGAGATGGACGAGTTCCAAACCTGGAAGTCCATAGAGCCGCCGGAGTATCAAACGTACGAAGTCCCTTTGGGTGGTAAACCTCGCGCGCAAGAGGTACTCATTCAAGGAATGCTTCCCAAGGCGACGCTTCTGGACATCCTTCAAAACTTCATCCTTTACCGAACAAAGCGAGACAAAAGAGCGAAGGAAATTTGCAGGTACCAGCAGTACCGGGCGGTGTCAAAGGCACTCGCCCGAATGCGCAAGGAAAAGGGCGATGCTAGGGGCGGCGTCATTTGGCATACCCAAGGCTCCGGCAAGTCCTTGACGATGGTCTTCATGGTTCGCAAGCTGCGAACAAGCCCTGATTTGCAGGACTTTAAAGTTGTCATGGTGAATGACCGGACTGACTTAGAGGAGCAGCTCGAAGGGACCGTGAATTTAGCGGGCGAAGCCGTCAATGTCGTAGAGAGTTCAGCAGCATTGCGAGCGCAGCTCGGCGGGAGCGACTCCGGCCTACATCTTGTGATGGTGCATAAATTTCGCGAGGCCACCGAACAGCTCTCGCCAGCGTTGAAGGCTGCTTTTGGAATCCCAGTTGCTGCACCGCGGCTCAAGCCGTTTCCCCAAGTCAATAACTCTGAGCGGATTGTCATTTTCATTGACGAAGCACATCGAACTCAGTACGCAGACCTTGGAAACAACCTCGCAGTAGCGTTTCCAAATGCGGTTCGAATTGCCTTCACAGGTACGCCGCTGATAACCACTCGGCATGCCCAAACCACTGCGCAGCGCTTTGGTAGTTACATAGATACCTATCGCCTGAAAGACGCACAAGACGACGGCGCTGTTCTCCCCATCGTTTACGTCGGAAAGACATCCGATACTGCCCTTTCGCACAAGTCTGAATTTGATGAAAAATTTGAAGACTTGTTCGGTGGCCGAACTGAAGAAGAGATTGAAGCCATCAAGAAGAAGTACGGTACCCGGGATGACATTCTGGAAGCAGAAGCTCGAATAGCTGAAATCGCCAAGGACATGGTCAAGCACTACATCGAGACCGTTATGGCCGATGGTTTCAAAGCTCAAGTCGTCTCAACTTCCAAGGTCGCTGCCCTGAGATATGAGACTGCGATTGGAAAGGCACTAGAGGCATACGCGACAAAGTACGCAAAGAAACCGGATGCGGACCCAGAGCTCCTAAGAAGAATGCAGTTTCTCAAGGCTGCAGTCGTTGTCTCAGTGGACGGGACCAACGAGATGGCGGGTGTTCTTGAGGCGCGAAAACGCACCAAAGAGCTAGATGCCGTCACCAACTTCCAGAAGCGATTTGACTATGACAAACCAGAGACAGGCGTTGCCTTTCTCATTGTCTGCGACATGCTGCTCACTGGCTTCGATGCGCCGATTGAACAGGTGATGTACATCGACAAGTTCTTGCGGGAGCACACTTTACTGCAGGCCGTTGCCCGAGTGAACCGTACAGCTAGCGGCAAGAAGGTGGGCTTGATTGTTGACTATGTAGGTTTGACCAAGCACTTACGGCAGGCGATGCAAATCTACGCCGGGGATGAGCTTGATGAGGTTCTCCAGGGCTTGCAATCCATGGAAGGTGAGTTGGCCAAACTGGAAGGCACCTTCGCGCGACTCATTTACTTCTTCAGGGAGCACAACCTTCCTCAAGCGGAAGACTGGTCAAAACAGGCTTTGTCTATTGAAGACGAGTACCTCGTGTTTGAGCTGATGATGGACTTATTGGAGGATGCCCAGGAGCGCGAAACTTTCTCCGTCCTTCTGATGCTTTTCCTGCAAGCACTGAACATAGTATTGCCGAACACAAAGGCACTGGAATTCATCACTTCGGCGAAACGCTTTGCTTGGCTCAAGGCCCAAGTGCGCGAACGTTACAAAGACGAGGCCCTTAACTTTGGCAACGCTGGCGAAAAGATTAAGCGTCTTATCAACGAGCACCTGATAAGCCTTGGTATCAATCCAAAGGTTCCTCCGATTGACCTACTTTCCCCTGAGTTCCTCCAGAAAGTAGAAGGTAAAGATTCAAAGAAGGCCAAAGCATCAGAAATGGAGCATGCCTTGCGCAAGCACATCACTGTTCACATGGATGAAGACCCTGCCTGGTTCGGCCCACTATCGGAGAAATTGGAAGAGGTACTGCGGAAGTATCAGGACGACTGGGCTGAGCAAGCAAAGCAAATGCAGCTTTTGGTGGTCCAGGCCCAAACTGGACGCCCCAAGGATGCCGTTCAAGGGGTGACCGCAAAAGCGGTTCCTTTCTACGAGGCAGTACTGAAAATCGTAGAGAAGAGTGGGAAGTTGCAGCCTAATGAAAAGGCCTCGCTGAAGTCGCTCATGAATGACCTGATGCCGGTACTCACCTCCGAGCTAAACACCCCCGGTTTCTGGAATAACTCGACCAAGGTTGCGGACCTGCTAGGTACGGTAGAGGACAGATTGGTCGACACCGGAGTTGATGTGGTGGTTGAGAAGTACGAGAGCCTTGCGCACGAAATAGTCCAATTGGCAAAAGCACGGCAAGTAGACTTAACGGAATGAGCTTAGTCGTTGGAAAAGTGACTTGTCAGGTTGTTCGGACTTCACGCAGAACAACCGAGATTTCCATTGAGCGGGACGGGTCTGTATTCGTCAGAGCACCTGCCAATGTTGACGATGCGCGTCTGCATAAGGTTGTGGAGAAGAAGCTACCTTGGGTCTACCGCAACTTGGCACTGTGGAACGAGTTAAACCGAGAGTCCCCCAAGCGGGAGTTTGTTTCCGGTGAAACGTTCTACGTGGAGGGTCTTCCCTGCATTTTGGACGTTAGGGCGGACTGTGATACCCCGCTCCAGTTGATAGGTGACCGCCTCATCCTCCGAGAAAGCAACAGGCCAAAGGCGATGACTCACATTCAAGCGATGTATCGCCATTTGGGCTACCAACGTATTCCGGCCCTTTTGGAGAGATACGCAAAGCAACTGGGCGTCACGCCTGGGAAGTTGAGGGTCTGGGAACTGATGAACAGATGGGCGTCTTGCTCTACCGCCGGAAATCTCAACTTCCATTGGAGAACCATGACCCTCCCGCGGGACATCCTTGAATATCTGGTCGTCCACGAGCTTGTGCATCTCTTACATCGCAATCACACCAAGGAGTTCTGGGCCACAGTTGAGAAGGTGCTACCCAACTGGGAGACCTCGGAAAAA
>JAIXVK010000476.1 GCA_027483085.1 Comamonadaceae bacterium
AGGGCGGGGCGCATGTCGCGTGCGAGTTGGATGTCGGTAATGCCGATCAGCGAGATGTCTTGCGGAATCCGGATGTTGCGGTCTGCCAGCGCTTGGCTGGCGCCATAGGCCATCAGGTCATTGGTGCAAAAAATGGCGGTCAGGTCGGGGTGCTGCTCCAGCAGTGAGTCGGTGGCCTCATGGCCTCCAGCCACGGTATCGCTGACGTTTCGCACCAGCGCATCGTCCACGGTGATGCCGGCAGAAGCCAGTGCGTCCTTGAACCCATTCAGGCGCCCGAGCTGCATACCCTCGAGGCCGCAACCCACAATGGCGCCAATACGCGTGTGGCCCAACGCCAGGAGGTGCTGGCCCGCAATTTCCCCCGCGCGGTGAAAGTTCACCACCACGTGCGGAATACGGTCGGCCAGGTCCACATGCTCTTCCGACGCTAGCACGATGGGCGAGCGGCGGGTTTTGAGCTCGTTGATGTCGTCCGCACTGATACCGGTGTGCAGCACCAGCACGCCGTCAGCCAAAGTGCCGGCGATCTGGTGCAGATAGGCGCGGCCGATGTCGGGCCGTTCGTCGGTGTTGCACACCATCAAAAAGTAGTTGCGGTTGCGCGCCACCCGCTCGGCCACCCGCACGAACTCGGGGTAGAAGGGGTTGTTGATGTCGGGCAGCACCAGCGCCACCATCGACGACTTGCCCTCGGCCAATGCACGCGCCATCAGGTTGGGCCGGTAACCGGTCGCAGCGATTGCGTCCTGTACTTTTTGCACCGTGGCGGGCTTCACCTTCTGGGTGTTGCGCAGCACATTGGACACGGTGGCCGTGGTGACCCCGGCCAGACGGGCGACTTCGCTCAATGTGGCCATAAAGGCAAGGTTTTCATGTGAATTGGCATCGTTCGATACGTTTTTTTGAATCCTAGGACATACCCTAGTCCAGCGTTTTTTCTGCAATACCCATAGGTATACTACAAAAATTGTCGGATTTAACCGCTTAAATTTCTATTTAACGGATGTCTCCCCGGCGGGTCTGCAAGCCCTGCCGGACCGGTGGCGGTGCGAATATCGGCATGTGTTTCAGTCAGAAATTTAACCGCTTAAATTTACGAAAGGACGCCAGCCGGTACAAGGATTCAACGCCACACACTCTGGTTTCATTCACAAAGGCAGAGCCAGGCCCGCCCCTTTCACAAGGCAGGCTCAGGACTCTGGAGACAACAGAAACGCGTGCTACGGTGCACCCCGTGCACCACGCGCCTGACCCCATATCAACAGGAAGACAGACTATGAATTTCGCAAAACGCTTCACGATCCGCAGCACCGCAGCCGCCATGATGGGCCTGGCTCTCGGCACCACCGGCCTGATGGCCAGCCACGCCGCCAATGCCGGCGAAGTCACCATCTGGGCATGGGACCCGAACTTCAACATCGCCATCATGCAAGAGGCGGCCAAGCGTTACACCGCCAAGAACCCCGGCGTGACCTTCAAGATCGTGGACATGGCCAAAGCCGATGTGGAGCAAAAACTGCAAACCACCCTGGCCTCCGGCGTGACCAAGAACCTGCCCGACATCGTGCTGGTGGAAGACTACAACGCCCCCAAGTACCTGCGCTCTTTCCCCGGCGCGTTTGAATCCCTGTCCGGCAAGGTGGACCACAAGGCGTTTGCCAACTACAAGGTCAACCTGATGACCATGGGCGGCAAGGTCTACGGCTTGCCTTTTGACACCGGCACCACCGGCATGTACTACCGCAGCGACCTGATCAAGCAGGCCGGCTTCACTGACAAGGACATGCAGAACATCACTTGGGACCGTTACCTGGAAATCGGCAAGCAAGTCGAAGCCAAGACCGGCAAGAAGATGTTCGCCATGGACCCCCAGGACATCGCCAGCATCCGCATCATGATGCAGTCCGCTGGCCGCTGGTACTTTGACAAAGAGGGCAAGCTCGACATCAAGAACAACCCCGCCCTGAAGGCCGCGCTGGAAACCCAGGTCAAGTTCATGAAGACCGGCGTCTACAAGCCCACCTCCGGCTGGGGCGAGTGGGTCGGCGCACTGAACAAGGGTGATGTGGCCTCCGTCATCACCGGCGTGTGGATCACCGGCTCCGTGAAGGCAGAAGCCAGCCAGTCCGGCAAATGGGCTGTGGCTGCCACACCCCGCCTGAATGTGCCGGGCTCCACCAACGCATCTAACCTGGGTGGATCCAGCTGGTATGTGCTGGCCGCTGGCAAAGAAAAAGCGGCGGCTGCCGACTTCCTGAACCAGATCTACGCCAAGGATGTGGACTTCTACCAGACCATTCTGCAATCCCGCGGTGCGGTGGGCTCCTTGCTGGCATCCCGCAATGGCAAGGCTTACTCTGAAGCCGACCCCTTCTTCGGTGGCGACAAGGTATGGCAGAAATACAGCGACTGGATGGGCAAGGTGCCAAGCGTGAACTACGGCATCTACACCGCCGAAGGTGACGCTGCTGTGGCAGCCCAATTGCCGGGCCTGGCCCAAGGCCTGCCGGTCGAGAAGGCGCTGGAAAACATCCACAACCAGCTCGCCTCGCAAATCAAGTAAGTCACGGCAACACTGCACCCAAGGAGCACCATGGCGTCCAAGCCTACGACCAGCTACCGGCGTTTTTACGACGTCAACGGTTGGCTATTTGTTTCCATCGCACTCGGGCTGATCGGGGTCTTCATGGCCTACCCGATCGTCCGCTCGCTGTGGATGTCTCTACACGCCGGACAAGGAACGGTGGTTGAGTTCGTAGGCGTGGGCAACATCGTGCGTCTGGCCAGTGACCCTGTCTTCCTGAAAGCACTGCAGAACACCAGCATCTTTCTGGTGATCCAGGTGCCCATCATGCTGTTGCTGGCGCTGGTCATGGCCAGCTGCCTCAACATGCCGAACCTGCGCTTTCGCGGGCTGTTGCGCACGGCAGTGTTTCTGCCCTGCGTGACCTCGCTGGTGGCGTACTCGGTGGTGTTCAAGAGCATGTTTTCGTATGACGGCCTGGTCAACCACGCGCTGGCGTGGCTGGGCCTCATCGGTGAGCCTATTCCCTGGCTCAACGATCCGTTCTGGTCCAAGGTGGTCATCATCATCGCCATCACCTGGCGCTGGACCGGCTACAACATGATCTTCTATCTCGCAGCCATGCAGAACATCGACAAGTCGATCTACGAGGCTGCGCGCATCGATGGCATCTCGGCCTACCGCCGGTTTGTCTCCATCACCATCCCGAATCTGAAGCCGGTGATTCTGTTCACCACGGTGACCTCCACCATCGGCACCCTGCAGTTGTTTGATGAACCCATGAACATCACCACCGTGGGCACCGTGTTCTCCGACAACACGCTCACGTTGTCCATGTACATCTACAACCTGTCGTTCAAGTTTGTGCCCAACTTCGGCTATGCCGCCACGGTGTCTTACGTCATCGTGCTGCTGGTCGCCGCACTGGCTGCCATCCAGTTTTATGCCGCCCGGGAGCGCAACTGACATGACCAACTGGACTGAAAAATTCCGCATGGCCGGCGTCTACCTCTTTCTAGGGGTGATGGCCTTTGTCTCCTTGTTCCCCTTTGCTTGGATGGTCATCAGCTCCACCAACGCGTCGGTGGACGTCACTAAGGGCAAGTTCACCTTCGGCAGCGCGCTGCTGGAGAACTTCGAAAAACTCAACAAGAGCTTTGACGTGGCCCAGGTC
>JAIXVK010000482.1 GCA_027483085.1 Comamonadaceae bacterium
ACCGATCCCGATTGGTTGCAAGCCATCCAGCTGCACCACACAGCACCGCCCGGCCCTTTGGCGTCGCGCTCCCGCGGTGAGCGGCTTGCCCGTCTGATCCGGCGGGCCGATATGTTCGCAGCACGCTTGGCCCCGAGGGCCTCGCGCATGCCAATTTCCCCCGCAGCAGCCATGCAGGCTTGCTATTTCGACGAAAACCAGGCGATAGACGAAACCGGTGCGGCCATCATCAAAGCCGTGGGCATCTATCAGCCGGGCTCATTCGTGCGCCTTGCAACGAACGAGGTGGCTGTTGTGATTCAGCGCGGACTCAACACCACCACACCGAAAGTGGCTGTTTTGTTGAACCGCAGCGGCGTACCCACAATTGAGCCCACCATTCGCGACACTACGGTACGCGACCATCGAATCGTGGCCAGCGTGGCACACAAGGATGTCAAAGTTCAGCTGAATTTAGAGCGGCTGCTTCCGCTTACCGCCCTCCCGAAATCAGACCGTCCCTGGTGAAGCTTCCGGCGCCGCAGCCAGGTCTTTAGAAAGCTCCTTGCGGTACTTGTTGAGCTCTTGAACCGTGGTGAAGCTACGCTCCATCAGCAAACTCAGGTTGTGAAGAATGCGTTCGACCACCTTGGTCTCCCAGACCGCATCAAAATTGATCTGACGGTCCAGCCAGTGCTCCAACCACTCCGGGTTTGGCAAACGGCTCTGAATCGTATCCCGCGGAAACAACGATTTGTTCACATGCAAATTCGTGGGGTGGAGCGCCTGCGCTGTGCGGCGCGCACTCGCCATCAATACGCCTACTTTGGCAAACGCCGACTTTGCCTCGATCCCGAACTTGCCGATCGCACGCTTCATGTACTTGAGGTAAGCACCGCCGTGGCGGGCCTCGTCCTGGCTGAGTTTGGTGTAAATCGCCTTGATTACCGGCTCTGTGTGCCAATCGCTCGCGCGGCGGTACCAGTGGTTGAGTCGGATCTCACCGCAGAAATGCAGCATGAGCGTTTCCAATGCCGGTGCCGGATCGAATTCAAAACGGATGGCATGCAGCTCCTCTTCCGTAGGCACGAGGTCCGGGCGGAACCGACGGAGATATTCCATCAGTACCAAAGAGTGCTTTTGCTCTTCAAAAAACCAGATGGACATGAACGCGGAAAAGTCACTATCGCCACGGTTGTCGCGCAGGAACATCTCTGTGGCAGGTAGCGCAGCCCATTCGGTGATCGCATTCATTTTGATCGTCGCAGCCTGCTCGTCCGACAACTGGGCGGGATCAAAACTAGCCCACGGAATATCTTTCTCCATATCCCAGCGCACCGATTCGAGTTGCTTAAAAAGTTCGGGGTACAGCATGACTACCTTTCAAAACTGAACAAATTCTAGACCGAAGCTGTGTCAATCGCTTGACATGTTTACCGATTAAGCACCCCGGGCGGAATCGCGCAAACAGCACAAAAAAACAGACACACAAAACTTCTCTTGCGATATATTACCAACCAGTCACAAAATTACCAACACGTTCAAAAAATTACGCTCATGAGACTCGCGATCATCGGTTCCGGCATCTCCGGCCTTGCTGCGGCTCACCGCTTGCGTGGCCAGGCTGACGTCACTCTGTTTGAGGCGGGCGCCTACTTTGGGGGCCACACCCACACGGTAGACATCACCTTACCCGGCCCGCGCGGCGCAGTAACGCACGGTGTGGACACCGGATTTTTGGTGTTCAACGAGCGCACCTACCCGAACCTGATTGCCTTGCTGGCTGAATTGGATGTGGCGACTTCCAAATCGGACATGTCTTTTTCTGTGCAGGTCCCGGGCGCCAAAGGAAGCCACGCGCTCGAATGGAGCGGGTCATCGCTGGACACGGTGTTCGCCCAGCGCAGCAACTTGGTCAACCCGCGTTTCTTGCGTATGCTGCGCGATGTGTTGCGGTTCAACCAACTCGCGACCGACATTGCAACCCGAAATGCAGAAACAGAGCTCATGCAACCGCTGTCGGCTTTTCTAGACCAACACCGGCTGTCTACAGAGTTCCGCGATTGGTATTTCCTGCCCATGCTCGGTTGCATCTGGAGCTGCCCGACAGACCAAATGCTGCAATTCCCTGTAGCGACCATGATCCGCTTTTGCCACAACCATGGGTTGATTCAGGTGAGTAATCGTCCGCAATGGTGGACGGTGACCGGCGGAGCTCGCCACTATGTGGAGAAAATTATCGCGGGCATCCCGGATAAGCGTCTCAACACGCCGGTGCAGCGCATCGCTCGGGATGATCAAGGTGTGCTGATTACTACCGAGGGCAGCACCGAGCGCTTTGACAAAGTGGTACTGGCCTGCCATTCGGACCAAAGCCTGACCATGCTGGCGGCCCCCAGCCCCGCGGAGCAAGCGACTCTCGGTGCCATTCGGTACCAAGCCAACCGCGCGGTGTTGCACACCGACACCTCGGTATTGCCACAACGCCGCAAAGCGTGGGCCGCATGGAATTACGAGCGCAGCCAAGACGAGGGGCAAAACAACGCGCGCGTCTGCTTGCACTATCTGCTGAACATGCTGCAACCTCTGCCGTTTGAACAAAGCGTGGTGGTGTCATTGAATCCGGTGTCAGAAATCAAGGCAGAGCATGTCCACGGCAGCTTTGACTACGCACACCCTGTTTTTGACCTTGCCGCCATCCGGGCACAGGCGGAGGTACCTGCCTTGCAAGGGCAGCAACACACTTATTACAGTGGTGCGTGGACAGGCTACGGATTTCACGAAGATGGTTTGAAGTCGGGCTTGGAAGCAGCGCGACTGCTGAAGCAGCACGCAGGCCTTACCGCTTAAACCCGTATGAATGCGTCGACCACTCCGCTCAATGTGCCAGCGCACTCAGCGCTGATCGGATTCGGGGAAGTCCGCCACACACGGCATCGCCCTGTGCGCAACGCATTCGCCTATGGCACGTATTTCTTAATGCTGCCGATGCGCAGCCTGCAGACCCGGGGCAATGGTGCACTCCCGCGGAATCGCTTTGCACCCATCAGCTTTTACGACTCCGACCATGGGGACGGCCGGGACGTTGCCGCCGGCGGCGCCTTGGGTTGGCTCGACGCGCTGCTGGCAAAAGAAGGTATTGCAGATGCCACCGGAGAAGCCTGGCTCCACTGCTACCCACGGGTATGGGGTTTCACCTTCAAACCCGTGAGCTTTTGGTACTGCCACCGCGCGGATGGGAGCCTGCGGGCGATTGTGGTGGAGGTGAACAACACCTTTGGCGAGAGACATTGCTACTTGCTGGATGCCCCGCAATTCGGCCGCGAACTGCAAGCCGCCAAAGTTTTCCATGTGTCCCCATTTTGTCCGGTAGAGGGCGGTTACCGCTTCCGTTTCATGGTGACCCCTGACATGCGCCGCAC
>JAIXVK010000224.1 GCA_027483085.1 Comamonadaceae bacterium
CGGCGACAGGTACTCTACAAACACTTTGCCCATCAGGTGATCCATCTCGTGCTGGATGCAAACCGCCAGCAAACCGTCTGCCTCGATCACCCGGCTTTTGCCGTCCGCGTCCAAGGCCTTGCAGTGGACCGCGTTAAAACGCGTCACGCCATCGTAAATACCCGGCACGGAGAGGCAACCCTCTTCATTCAGGTGCGTCTCCGGGCTGGTCTAGACTAATTCGGGGTTGATCAGCACCATGGGTTGGTCGCGGTCTTCAGACACATCAATCACGATGACACGCTCATGGACATCGATCTGGCTGGCAGCCAGGCCGATGCCACTGGCGTCGTACATGGTTTCGAGCATGTCCCGGGTCAGTGCACGGATGCGGTCATCGACGACGCTTACGGGTTGGGCCACCGTGTGCAAACGGGGATCGGGAAAACAAAGGATGGGAAGTAGAGCCATGAATGCTGCCTTGGAGATGTGGGTATTTTCGCCACTTTTACGCTTGCTTGCATTACGGGCAGCCCAAAATCGTTGCTGAATCAAGGGCTTGAGCGCAAAATCGCGCGTAAATTATCAAGTTTAGACCCTGATTTGCACCCTATGACGACACACCTGATGGCGAAATCCCGCTTGGCCTTGGCCGCTGTAGCTGCTCTGGCTGGGGCGCTGACAAGCGCAAGCGTAGGGGCGCAAAGTTTCCCGATTACCAGCGAACAGCGCCAGACCGCCGCTGCAGTGGCGCAAAAGGGTGTGCCCTTGAGCGAATTGGCCGCCAACGCGCCGGATCGTTACACCATCAAAAGCGGCGACACGCTATGGGGCATCTCGACTCTCTTTTTGAAGAGCCCTTGGCGCTGGCCGGAGCTCTGGGGCATGAACCTTGAGGACATCAAGAACCCTCATCGCATCTACCCGGGCCAGATTTTGCTGCTGGAGCGGAATAACGGCGTTGCCACCTTGAGGCTCGCCAATGCCGTCGGCACAGCGAACAGTGCACCGGACACCGTGCGGCTCAGCCCGCGTACCCGCTCTGAGAATTTGCCTGACTTTGCGCTCCCCACACTTCGCACCAGTGTGATTGAGGCGTTTTTGGCAGAGCCAATGATCGTTGATGAAGCAGGTCTGGAGGGCGCAGCCCGTATTGTGGCGACGCAAGAAGAGCGGGTGCTGCTGGGACGTGGCGACCGGGCCTACGCCCGCGGCACCGAGACGCCCCTGCTGGACAACCAAAACAAGGAACAACTATTCCGCGTGTTCCGCAATGCCAAGCCTCTCAAAGATCCCGGCACCGGCGAGGTGCTGGCGTATGAGGCGCAGTACGTCGGGAAGGCGGTCCTTGCACGGAGTGAAAGCACGTCCGAGGTCAACGGCTCCGATGGAAAGGTGCAGAGCGCGGTAGTACCCGCCACCATCGATATCGTGTCCGCCAAGGAAGAGATGCGGGTGGGTGATCGGCTGATTCCCGAACCACCCAAGCAATTCGCCAGCTACACGCCGCGGGCCCCGGAAGCGCGCGTCAACGGGCGCATTGTGTCGGTCTATGGAAGCACGTCGATTGTGAACGCCTCCCAGAACCAAGTGGTGGCGATCAGCTTGGGCAAACGTGATGGCATTGAGTCCGGCCATGTGTTGGCCATCCAAAAGGATGGAGCTCGGGTGGTGGATCGATCTGACCCATCCCGTCCGATGATGAAGTTGCCCGATGAACGCAATGGCATCTTGATGGTGTTCAGTTCTTACGAACGGGTGTCGTATGCGCTGATTCTGGAGATCAGTGACTCCGTTCGGATCGGCGACCGCCTGATCAACCCCCGCTAATCCGCGGCAAGGCAGGAACCGTGGAGTCGATTGAACTGCGCGCATGGCTGCGCTTGGGACTTACGGATGGCGTGGGTGATGTCACTGCGCGAAGTCTCCTGCAACATTTCGGTCTGCCGCAAGCAATCTTTGAAGCCAGTGAGTCAGAGCTGCGTGCTTGCGTCACGGTTCGCCAAGCGGGTTCACTATGCCTGGTGCCGGAAGGCTTGGATGCCCTTTTCTTGCGCACGGAAGAGTGGCTGAGCCAAGCCCCGAGCCAACGGCGCATCATCACACTGGGCGATAGCGCCTACCCGCAGGCCTTGTTGGACACCGAGGATCCTCCGCTCATGCTCTACGCGTTGGGGTGTGTCGACAAGCTCGTAGAAGGCTTTCAGGAATGTGCCCGGACTGGCGTGGCCGTGGTGGGTAGCCGGAACCCAACGCCTCAGGGCGTACAGAATGCGCGGCAGTTTTCGGAGTCATTGGGGCAATCGGGCATCACCGTCGTTTCCGGACTTGCCTTGGGGATTGATGGCGCTGCTCATGAGGGCGCGCTTGCAGGCTATGCGGGTCCAGCCTGGGGTACCGTGGCCGTTGTGGGGACCGGGTTAGACCGTGTCTACCCCAGAGCGCATTTTGAGCTTGCCCACCGTATTGCAGAAAACGGGGTTCTCTTGAGCGAGTATCCCTTGGGGTCTGCGCCGCTCTCGGCAAACTTCCCCAAGCGCAACCGCATTATTTCGGGCTTGTGCAAGGCCACACTGGTTGTAGAGGCGGCCTTGAAGTCGGGTTCCCTGATCACGGCCCGCTTGGCCGTGGAGCAGGGCAAGGACGTGTTCGCGATTCCCGGCTCTATCCATTCCACG
>JAIXVK010000614.1 GCA_027483085.1 Comamonadaceae bacterium
ACTCTGTGCTTTTCCAGTTTGCGGCTGAGTGTCCGTCGGTGCATGCCAAGTCGCCGGGCTGCTTCGGAAATATTGAAATCACTCTCGGCCAGCACTTCGTGGATGCGCTCCCATTCCAAGGTCTTGATTGAGCTGGACCGGTTGGTCAGGGCCACCTCGGTGTTGCCTTCGTCCAGACCAAAGGCGGCCTCAATGTCATCGGTATTGGAAGGTTTGGCCAGGTAATGGCTTGCGCCCAGTTTGATCGCCTCGACGGCCGTGGCGATGCTTGCAAATCCGGTGAGCACCACAATGCGCATGGCCTCGCTGTGGGCGTGAAGCGCGCGGACACAGGCGAGCCCGCTGGCCTCGCCTTTGAGCTTGAGGTCGACCACGGCAAACTCCGGGGTGGGTCCGGGTAGCAAGGCCTCCACACCCTGAAGACCATCCGCACGCAGCACCCGGTAACCGCGACGCTCGAAAGAGCGGGTCAGGGTACGGGCAAAGGCTTCGTCGTCTTCAACAATCAAGAGCAGGCGGTCAGTGTCCATGGGGTACTTCGGTTACGGTTTCGGGCATGGAGAGTTCGTTCATTGACAGCGTAATCGTGACGCGGGCACCGCCGGACTGCAGGTTTTCGGCGCGCAAGCTGCCGCCGAGAGTGCGAGCGACGTTCATAGATAAAAACAGCCCCAGTCCGCCGCCAGGCTTGCCCTTGGTGGATTGATAGGGTTGCCCAAGTTGGGACAGCACATGGGCATCAAAGCCGGGTCCGCGGTCGGTAATGGTGATGCACAGCACATCTGCATCGCGGCTGGCATGGAGTTGCACCCATTGGGGCGAAGCGTCGCGCGCGTTGTCCAGCACGTTAAACACCATTTGCTCAAAGGTGGTGTCCGCGACCATGGCCGCGTCGTCGTTGATCAGGTTGTCGTACACAAAGATACCGACATTGCGGGTGGCTCGCCACTCGCGCACCAAGTGATCCAGGAATTCTCGTGCAGTGGTCTGGCTGGAGTGTTCGCCGCGGGTTTCGCCTGCAGAGAGCAAGATGCTGCTCACAATGCTTTTGCAGCGTTGCACCTGGGCCTCCATTTCGGCAATGTCTTCCTTTAGGCTGGTATCCCGGATGACGGTGGGCATGTGCTTCCAGTCCCCCAAGATCACGGCGAGGGTAGCTAAAGGGGTGCCCAACTCATGGGCGGCGCCCGAGGCGAGCAAGCCCATACGAACAATGTGCTCTTCCTCAGCGGCGCGTTGCCGGGCTGCAGCCAGGCGCGCATCGCGGCGACGCAGGTTGGTGTTGATGCGGGTGATAAACACCACCACAAGCACCGCGTTGAGCAGAAAGCACACCAACAAGCCCAGCACGTAGGGGCTGGACAATCCATCCTGCAAGTTCGGTGCAAGTGGCAACGGCAGGCTGGAGGTCGCCAAAAACGCGACGCAGGCCGATGCGATCGCGACGATGGAGCCGATATACCCACCCCTAAGCAGCATTGCCCCCACGGCGATTTGCAGTAAATACAAAAAGACGAAGGGATTGCTGATGCCTCCGCTCAAGTAGAGCTGGGCGGTCAGTGCCGCCACATCAACCAGCAGCCCGATGAACAGCTCCACCTCATGCACTGCTTGTCGGGTGTGCCAGCGCAGCAAACAAGCCAGATTGAAAAACGCCATGGCGCCTACGATGGCCAGCATGGGTTCCACCGGGATCTTCATGCCCAGGCTGTAATGCGTGGCTTGAATGGTGAGTAGTTGTCCGGCTGCAGCAATCCAGCGCAGCTGTATTAGCTGGTGGAGGTTTCTCAGGCCGGCGTAGGCATCGTTGCGCGGGGAGGGCGCAGTCGGCGCTGTGGTGGGGGAATTAGCGCGGGTATCCATGGGCGGTATTGTGGCCTCCACGGCGCAAGCGCCGCTCATAACGGACCACAAACCCTCCAGCTACCAGCACCATCACGGCAAGACCGAACCAGGTGACGGCGTATACCAAGTGGGTGTTGCTAAAGCGAACTACTGTCAACCCTTCCCGCGGCCACGGGCCAGCGGAAGAGGGGCGGGCTTCAAGGTTGTTATTCAGGGTGTTATCCGGCAAGCCGGAATCCAGGAAAAATGGCGCAGGACCTTTGAGTTGTTGCGCTTGGGCAATCGCGGTAACGTCGCGTGAAAACCAGCGTTGCGACGCAGGGTCGTTTTTCCGCAAAAAGCCACCGTCGGGTTCTGATTTGCGCAGCAAGCCCTGAATGCTGACATTCCCCACAGGGGCACCGCTCGCACCGGAAGGTGGTTGCCATTGCGCGCGTTGGGCGGCAGGAATGAAGCCCCGATTCACCAGCATGCTAGACCCGTCCGATAGCGCCAGTGGTGTCAGGACCCAAAACCCGGAGCCCAGCGCGGTGGTAGCTTGCGTGAGCACCGTTTTGTCAGTCAGCCAATGGCCGGTGGTTTTGACATAAAGATACTCAAAGTCAGCAGGCTGCAGGCCAGCCCACTGCTGGCTGTCTGGCAAGGCCACAGGGGGTTGCTGTAAGCGCTGGGTTACGCGCTCGATCAGCTCCAGTTTCCAGGTGCGGCGCTCAAGTTGCCAGGTTCCGAGCCGCAACAAGCCCACTACAAGCACGAGGCAAAGTACAGCCACAAAAACCAACCGCCACCTTGAGCGCCCGCCGACCTGCGGTTGAAGCGGCGAATCACTCAAGAGGCAGTACCTGGGCTGGGTTTAGAGGCCGACCTTGGGCGCAGCGGCTGGTGCCGCTTGCTCCATCGCTGGCATGTCGGTGTGGCTCGGCATCATGTTGGTGTTCATGTGGAACATGACCCACAGAGTGCCAGCAATCGCGATGGCGACGAACACCACGGTGAAGATGGTGGACAGCAAGGTCCAACCGCCCTCCACCTTGCCGTTCATGTGCAAGAAGTAGAACATGTGCACCAGAATTTGAATGACCGCAAAGGCACCTAGCACCATGACGGCCGTGGGGCGGTCAGAGATGACCTTGGCCATAACCAACCAGAACGGGATAGCCGTCAAGATGATGGACAGCAAGAAACCCGTCATGTAGCCCGAGAAGGTGCTGTGAGGTTCATTGGCGTCGTGGCCGCCGTGCGCGTGGTCATCGTGCCCGTGCGACGCATGAGAATTGTGTGCGCTCATTTACAGCACTCCCATCAAATAAACGAAAGTAAATACACCGATCCAGATCACGTCCAAGAAGTGCCAGAACATGGACAAACACATGAGGCGGCGGTTGTTGGCTGGTGTGAGACCGTGTTGCTTGATCTGGATCATCAGAACGACGAGCCATACCAAACCGAAGGTCACGTGGAGGCCGTGGGTACCCACCAAGGTGAAGAAGGCCGACAAGAACGCGCTGCGTTGCGGTGTAGCACCCTGGTGAATCAAGTGATAAAACTCGTACAACTCCAGAGCCAGGAAACACAAGCCGAAAAGGCCCGTCACTGCCAGCCAAATCAGGGTTCCTTTCACATCGCCGAGTTGCTTGCGCAGCATGGCAAATCCGAAGGTGATGGACGACAGCAGCAGAAACGCGGTGTTGATGGCTACCAACGTCAGGTCAAACAGCTCCGCTCCGGTAGGGCCGGCCGCATAGCTGCGGCCCAAGACGCCGTAAGTCGCGAACAGGGCTGCGAAGATGAGACAGTCGCTCATCAGGTACAGCCAGAAGCCTAGGGCCGTTCCGTTTTCAGGATGAGGCTCATGGGCCAGGTGGTACTCGCGGGGCGAGAGCGCGCCGGCAGCGGCGCCGTGTGAGTTGTTCATGTTAGACATGGCGGGCCAATTGGAGTGTGCGGGCTTCTTCGGAGGCATTCACTTGCGCAGCCGGAATGTAGAAGTCACGCTTGTAGTTGAAGGTGTGGGCGATGGATACCAAGAGCAGCGCAGCAAACGATGCACCGGCGAGCAACCACATATGCCAAATCAAGGCGAAGCCGAATACCAGAGACAAAGCAGAGATCACAACGCCTGCAGCGGTATTGGCCGGCATGTGGATTGGCTCGAAGCCACTCAAAGGGCGCTTGTAGGCGTGCTTTTTCATGTCCCACCAGGCGTCAATTTCGTGAACCACGGGTGTGAATGCAAAGTTGTAGTCAGGTGGTGGGGATGAGGTCGCCCATTCCAGTGTGCGGCCGCCCCATGGGTCGCCGGTCCAGTCCCGCAGCTCTTCGCGCTTGAGGTAGCTCACCAGCAATTGGATGAGGAAGCAAGCGATACCGCCGGCAATCATGGCAGCGCCGATGGCTGCGATCACAAACCAGATCTGCAGCGATTGGTCTTCAAAGTGGTTCGCACGGCGTGTAACACCCATCAGGCCCAGTACATAGAGCGGGGTGAATGCTACCCAGAAACCGACGACCCACAGCCAGAAGGAGCGGACACCCCACTTGTGGTCGAGTTTGTAGCCAAACGCCTTGGGGAACCAGTAGTTGATGCCTGCGAACATGCCGAACACCACACCGCCGATGATCACGTTGTGGAAGTGTGCAATCAGGAACAAGCTGTTGTGCAACACAAAGTCAGCGGGTGGCACAGCCAACAACACGCCAGTCATGCCGCCCAGGGCAAAGGTGATCATGAAGGCAACCGTCCACATCATGGGCAACTCGAAGCGGATCCGACCCTTGTACATGGTGAACAGCCAGTTGAAGATCTTCGCGCCCGTGGGGATCGAGATGATCATGGTTGTGATACCGAAGAAGGTATTCACGCTTGCGCCGGAGCCCATGGTGAAGAAGTGGTGCAGCCACACAACGTACGACAGTATCGTGATACACACCGTTGCGTACACCATGGAGGTGTAGCCGAACA
>JAIXVK010000653.1 GCA_027483085.1 Comamonadaceae bacterium
AAGCCGGACTGGCCGTGGCCACCAGCACCCCTACCTGGAGCAGGGCCGACACCTGGCCTGCCAAGCCGATCACTCTGGTAGTGCCCTTCCCGCCGGGCGGGTCCACCGACCTGATCGCGCGGGCGCTCTCGACCAAGATGGCCGAGAAGCTGGGCCCCGGCTTCACTTTCATTGTGGACAACAAGGCCGGCGCCACCGGCACCATCGGTGCCGCGCAAGTCGCACGCGCTCAGCCAGACGGCTATACCTTTCTGGTGTCGTCCCTTGGGCCGTTTGTGATTGCGCCGCACCTGATCAAGGCGAACTACGACGCCCTCAAGGACCTGGACCCCATCACCATCGTGGCGCAAGCGCCCAATGTACTGGTGGTGCCTGCGGCGTCTGCACGCAAGTCGGTGCCCGAAGTCATCAGCTACTTGAAGGCCAACCCGGACAAGATGAGCTTTGCATCGTCAGGCAACGGCAGCAGCGACCACCTGACCGCCGAATTGTTCTGGCAACAGACCGGTACCTACGGCGTGCACATCCCCTACAAAGGCGGCGGTCCCGTGATGACGGACCTGCTGGGCAATCAGGTGGAGTGTTCGTTCATGAACATCAACACTGCACTGCCCCAGATCAAAGCCGGCAAGTTGCGCGCACTGGCCATCACGAGTGCCAAACGCTCCCCGTTGTTGCCCGACGTTCCTACCCTGGAAGAGAGCGGCGTCAAAGAGGCGAATGTCAATTCCTGGCAAGCGGTGGCAGCGCCCAAAGGCCTGCCCGCGGACATCAAGAAGCGGATGCTGGATGCCATCACCGCTTCGATCAAAGACCCTGCCGTGGCACCCAAGCTGCTGGAGTTGGGCTTTGAACTGGTGCTCAACACGCCCGAGCAGTTTGCCAGCTACCAGGCTGCCGAGTACGTCCGCTGGCAAAAGCTGATCAGCGCCCGCAACATCAAAGCCGACTGACGCTTTCATGAGTTTGAACCCTTCATCCCCACCGGATTCGCCGCGCAGCATCCGCATGCACGCGGCGGACAACGTGGCCATCGTGGTCAACGACGGTGGCCTGCCTGCAGGCACCGTGATGCCGGATGGCCTGACGCTGGTGGACCGTGTGCCCCAGGGCCACAAAGTGGCCTTAACGGCGATTGCCAAAGACGCGGCGGTACTGCGCTACAACGTGCCCATAGGCTATGCGCTCAAAGACATACCTGCGGGTGCGTGGGTGCATGAACGTTTGCTGCATATGCCGGATGCGCGCACCTTGGACAACCTGCCCAAGGCGACTGCGCCGGCATGGAACGCCGAGCCGCTCACGGGCTACACCTTCGAGGGCTACCGCAACGCGGATGGCTCGGTGGGCACCCGCAATATTCTGGCGATCACCACCACCGTGCAGTGCGTGGCCGGAGTGGTGGACTTTGCGGTCCAGCGCATCAAAGAGCAATTGCTGCCGCGCTACCCGAATGTGGATGACGTGATCGGCCTGGAGCACAGCTACGGCTGCGGCGTGGCCATTGATGCGCCGGATGCCATCATCCCCATCCGCACCCTGCGCAACATCTCCAAGAACCCGAACTTCGGCGGCGAAGTGATGGTGGTCAGCTTGGGCTGCGAAAAGCTGCAGCCTGAGCGCTTGTTACCGCCAGGCGCCATACCCTTGCAAGCGAACGAAGCGTTGGACGTGGTGTGCTTGCAAGCCGACAAGCATGTGGGCTTCATGAGCATGATCGATTCGGTGCTGGCCTCTGCCGTGCCGCACCTCGAGCGCCTAAACGCCCGCCGCCGCGAAACCATTCCTGCCAGCGAGTTGGTGGTGGGTGTGCAGTGCGGTGGCAGCGATGCCTTCTCGGGTGTGACTGCCAACCCCGCCGTGGGCTATTGCACCGACCTGCTGGTGCGCGCCGGTGCCACCGTCATGTTCTCGGAAACCACCGAGGTGCGGGATGCCATCGAGCAAATGACGGCTCGCGCCACCACCCCTGAGATTGCGGACGCCATGGCCCGTGAAATGGCCTGGTACGACGCCTACCTGGGCCGCGGCCAGGCGGACCGCAGTGCCAACACGACGCCGGGCAACAAGGCTGGCGGCCTCTCCAACATTGTGGAAAAGGCCATGGGCTCGATCATCAAATCGGGCACCGCACCCATCAGCGGTGTGTTGTCGCCCGGAGAAAAGCTGCAGCACAAGGGCCTGCATTACGCCGCCACACCGGCCAGCGACTTCATTTGCGGCACGCTGCAGCTGGCAGCCGGCATGAACTTGCATGTATTCACCACCGGTCGCGGCACACCTTACGGACTGGCCGAAGTGCCTGTCATCAAGGTGGCCACCCGCACCGACCTGGCCCGCCGCTGGCACGACCTGATGGACGTGAACGCCGGCCGTATTGCCGATGGTGAAGCAACGATCGAAGACACAGGGTGGGACCTGTTCCACCTGATGCTCGAGGTCGCCAGCGGCCGCAAAAAGACCTGGGCTGAACACTGGAAGTTGCACAACTCCCTGGTGCTGTTCAACCCGGCCCCCATTACCTGATCCACCTGACTCCCCGGATTCACCCGACTTCACCGAGGCCTGCCATGAGCTACCCCACCCCTTACTGCCCCTTTCCTAACCAGTTCAAAAAAGACCTGCTCGCCGGCAAGCGCCTGATCGGCTGCTGGGCCTCGTTGGCCAGCCCCATCAGCACCGAAGTGCTGGGCGTGGCCGGCTTTGACTGGGTGCTGCTCGATGGCGAACATTCGCCCAACGATGTGATCACCTTTGTGCCGCAACTCATGGCACTCAAAGACAGTGTCAGCGCTCCATTTGTGCGCCCGACCAGTAACAACGCGATTGAGATGAAGCGCCTGCTGGACGCCGGCTTCTACAACTTCCTGGTGCCCTTCGTGGAAACTGCCGAAGAAGCCCGCCAAGCCGTGGCCGCCACCCGCTACCCGCCTGAGGGCATGCGTGGCGTGTCGGTCGCGCAGCGCAGCAACCGCTACAACTCGATTGCCAACTACTTTCAGGAAGCCAACCAACACATGTGCGTGGCGGTGCAGATTGAAAGCCGCCAAGCAGTGACAGCAACCGCAGACATTGCTGCGGTGCCCGGGGTGGACTGCATTTTTGTGGGTCCCTCGGACCTGGCCGCCGGCTATGGTCACCTGGGCAATGCCAACCACCCCGAGGTGCAGGACGCCATTGCCAGCGTATTCGCCCAAGCCAAGGCCCAGGGCAAGCCCAGCGGCATCCTGGCGCCGGTCGAAGCCGATGCGCGCCGTTACATGGAAATGGGTGCGACCTTTGTAGCGGTTGGCAGCGACTTGGGGCTGTTCCGCAACGCTACGCAGGCTTTGCGGGACCGCTACCTCGGCTAAAACTTCTGCGGACCTGTCTGCGTATGGGTCTGCGAATACGGAGCCTGGACGGCAGAGCGTTCTGCTCCATGTCCCCCGCCCTTCGGGCTCCTCCTTGACTTACGCAGAACACTCTGCCGCCCATTCTCCTTAACCACTTCTGTTTAACGCTATGACTACTCTCGGATTTATCGGCCTCGGCATCATGGGCAACCCTATGGCAGGCCACCTGCTCGCAGCCGGCCACACCGTTTACCTGAACACCAAGGGCGATGTGCCCGCAGCCCTGGTGCAAGCCGGCGGCAAACCCTGCGCCAGCGCCAAAGAAGTAGCGCAAAAAGCCGACATCATCTTTTTGATGCTGCCCGACACCCCCGATGTGGAGCTGGTGCTGTTCGGCGCTGACGGTGTCGCCGAAGGCCTGAGCGCCGGCAAGACGGTTGTCGACATGAGCTCCATCTCGCCCATCGATACCAAGGTGTTTGCGCAAAAGATCAATGCACTGGGCTGCCAGTACATGGATGCCCCGGTCTCCGGTGGTGAAGTCGGCGCCAAGGCGGCCAGCCTGACCATCATGGTGGGTGCCGAAGAGGCCACCTTCAACACGGTGTTGCCATTGTTGCAGCTCATGGGCAAAAACATCACGCTGGTGGGCGGCAACGGCGATGGCCAGACCACCAAGGTGGCCAACCAAATCATCGTGGCCCTCAACATTGCTGCAGTGGGCGAGGCTCTGCTGTTTGCGAGTAAGGCTGGTGCCGACCCTGCCAAAGTGCGCCAGGCGCTGATGGGCGGATTTGCCGCCTCGCGCATTCTGGAAGTGCATGGCGAGCGCATGGTCAAGCGCACCTTCAACCCCGGCTTCCGTATCAGCCTTCACCAGAAAGACTTGAACTTGGCGCTGAGTGGT
>JAIXVK010000562.1 GCA_027483085.1 Comamonadaceae bacterium
CCCACCCTGATGTTCACCAACTCGGGCATGGTGCAGTTCAAGGATGTGTTTTTGGGCTCCGACAAGCGCAGTTACGTGCGTGCGGCCTCGGTGCAGGCCTGCCTGCGCGCCGGCGGCAAACACAACGATCTGGAGAACGTGGGCTACACCGCCCGCCACCACACCTTCTTCGAGATGCTGGGCAACTGGAGCTTTGGCGACTACTTCAAGCGCGAATCTTTGCAATGGGCCTGGGAGCTGCTGACGCAGGTCTACAAGCTGCCTGCCGACAAGCTGTACGCCACTGTGTACCTCGAGGACGACGAAGCCCACGCCATTTGGGAGGACATTTTCGTGAAGGCCGGCTGGACGCCCGAGCGCGTAAAGCAAGAGGGACGCATCATCCGCATCGGCGACAACAAGGGCGGCCGCTACAAGAGCGACAACTTCTGGATGATGGCAGACACCGGCCCTTGTGGCCCTTGCTCCGAAATTTTTTATGACCACGGCGCCCACATTCCCGGCGGCCCGCCCGGCAGCCCGGATGAAGACGGTGACCGCTTCATCGAAATCTGGAACAACGTGTTCATGCAGTTCAACATGGACGAGACCGGCGCGGTGACCCCACTGCCCGCGCCCTGCGTGGACACCGGCATGGGCTTGGAGCGCCTAGCTGCAATCCTGCAGCACGTGCACAGCAACTACGAAATCGACTTGTTCGATGCACTGATCAAAGCCGCTTCCCGCGAAACCGGCTGCACCGACTTGAGCAACAAGAGCTTGCGCGTGATTGCCGACCATATCCGCGCCACCGCATTTTTGGTGAGCGATGGCGTAATCCCGAGCAACGAAGGTCGCGGTTATGTGCAGCGCCGCATCGTGCGCCGCGCGATCCGCCACGGCTACAAGCTGGGCCAGAAGACCCCGTTCTTCCACAAGTTGGTCAAGGACCTGGTGCAGGTCATGGGCGCTGCCTACCCCCACATGGCGTCGCAAGAAGCCCGTATTACCGAAGTGCTGCGTGTGGAAGAAGAGCGCTTCTTTGAGACCCTGGCCACCGGCATGCAGATCCTGGACGAAGCCTTGGCTGGCGGCGTCAAAGTGCTGCCCGGTGAAGTGGCCTTCAAGTTGCACGACACCTATGGCTTCCCGCTCGATTTGTCGGCCGACGTGTGCCGCGAAAACGGTGTGGAAGTCGACAGCGCCGGTTTTACCGCCGCCATGGAAGCGCAAAAGGCCAAGGGTCGTGCAGCCGGCAAGTTCAAGATGGACAAGGCGCTGGAATACACCGGCGCCGGCAACACCTTCGTGGGCTATGAGCACCTGACCCAAGCTGCAAAGATCGTAGCACTCTACGCAGACGGCACGCCGGTTAGCGAGCTAAAGGCGGGTCAAGACGGCGTGTTGGTGCTGGATACCACTCCGTTCTACGCCGAGAGCGGCGGCCAGGTGGGCGACGAAGGCGCAGTGTTCTCGGATGCCGGTCTGTTTGAAGTGGGCGATACCCAGAAGATCAAGGCCGATGTGTTCGGTCACCACGGCACGCTCAAAACCGGCGTTTTGCGCGTGGGCGATGCCGTGACCGCCCATGTCGACGCCGCCAAGCGCGCCGCCACGGTGCGCAACCACAGCGCTACCCACTTGATGCACAAAGCCCTGCGCGAAGTGCTGGGCGAGCATGTGCAGCAAAAGGGCTCGCTGGTGAATGCTGAGCGCACCCGTTTTGACTTCGCGCACAACGCGCCAGTCACTGACGAACAGATCCGCCAGATTGAAGCTATCGTGAACGCGGAAGTGCTGGCCAACGCTGCTGCCCAAGCGCGCGTGATGGATATCGAGTCGGCCCAGAAAACCGGCGCCATGATGCTGTTCGGCGAAAAATACGGCGAAACCGTGCGGGTGCTGGACATCGGCTCCAGCCGCGAACTCTGCGGTGGCACGCACGTCCACGCCACTGGTGATATCGGCCTGTTCAAGGTGGTGGGCGAGAGCGGCGTGGCCGCTGGTGTTCGCCGTATCGAAGCTGTGACCGGCACCAACGCGCTGAACTACTTGCAGGATCTGGAAGACACGGTGGGCGCTGCCGCTGCGACGCTCAAAGCGCCGGTGGCTGAGTTGGGCAACCGCTTGGGCCAGATGGTGGACCAGGTCAAGGCGCTGGAAAAAGAAATCGCCGCCCTCAAGGGCAAGCTGGCTTCCGCTCAGGGCGACGAACTGGTGAGCAGCGCGGTAGAGGTGAACGGCGTCAAGGTGCTGGCAGCCAAGCTCGAAGGCGCGGACGCCAAGACCCTGCGCGACACCATGGACAAGCTCAAGGACAAGCTCAAGACCGCGGTCGTCGTGCTGGGCGCGGTGGATGGCGACAAGGTGCAGATCGCAGCCGGCGTGACCAACGACACCACAGGCAAAGTCAAAGCCGGCGAACTGGCCAACTTTGTGGCCGGCCAAGTGGGTGGCAAGGGTGGCGGTAAGGCCGATATGGCCATGGCTGGAGGTACCGAGCCGGCCAAGCTGGCCGGTGCACTGGCCAGCGTGCAAGCCTGGGTGAGCGCCAAGCTGTAACGACTTTGACCTAGCACGGTTTAATCCGCTATCAAAATGAGAGCTGCTCGCGCACACTTTATGGGCGCTAGCAGCTCTTTTTTATGAAAATACCGATGCGTCGTCGCCAACTGTTCATTCTGGGGGC
>JAIXVK010000622.1 GCA_027483085.1 Comamonadaceae bacterium
CCTTCAAACATGCTGGCCGCCCCTTTGGGCTGCAGGTTGTAGGCCATGGCGGCCCAGAACAAAGTGCTGTCCGCCCACTGCGCAACGATGCGGCTCAGGCCCTTGTCGTTTTCGGGGTAGAGGGTGGGCGTGGGGCGCAGCTGCTCCAGCACTTCGCAAATCAGCGCGCTGTCGCAATACACATCAGCGCCGACTTGCAAGAACGGCGTTTTGCGGTAGCCGCCGGTCAGGGCCACCACATCGGGTTTGGGCATGATGGCCGGGATGATGACCGACTTCCAGGCCAGCTGTTTGTAGCCCAGCACCAGGCGCACCTTTTCAGAAAAAGGCGAGGTGGGGTAGTGGTGAAGAATGAGGTCTGTCATGGGTTTCTCCAGAAAAATCAATAGGGCATGGCGCGCAGCAGGATGGCGTCAAAGTCCACCGCAGCACCCAGGGTGCCGAAGCTGTAGCCCCAGTTGCCACCCAACCGGGAATCACAAAACGCCTCGAACACTGCAGTGGGCGCCGTTTGGTACAGCAGCGCAGCTTGCACGGCGAGTGCCACGTCTTGCGCCAGGCGGCGGGCTTCCATCTCGGTAGCCATGAGCTCCACACGGGTGGGCAAGGACGCTGCCAGCCGGTCTAGTGCGGGGTGGGCGCCACGGGCGGGCGCGAGTTCACGGGCCAGGGCTGCGGCGGTATCGCCCTTGCGCAGGGCGCGCAGCAGGTCCAGCGCCATGATGTTGCCGGCGCCTTCCCAGATGGAGTTGAGCGGCATCTCGCGGTAGATGCGGGCCATGGTGCCTTCTCCGCCCTCCTCCACATAGCCGTTGCCGCCCAGGCACTCCATGGCTTCTTGGGCAAAAGCAGCGCCACGCTTGCAGATCCAGTATTTCGCTACCGGCGTCAGCAGGCGGCCCATCAGCAGTTCGTGCGGGTCGGACGCATGGTCAAAAGCGCTTGCGAGCCGCATGGAGAGTGCGCAAGCCGCTTCGCATTCGATAGCAAGGTCGGCCAGCACATTGCGCATCAGCGGTTGCTCGATCAGGGCCTTGCCGAAGGCCTGGCGCTGCGAGGTATGGTGCAGCGCGATGCTGAGCGCCTGGCGCATCAGGCCGGTGGTGCCCAAGGCACAGTCCAGCCGGGTCATGGTGCCCATTTCCAGAATCTGCGGCACGCCGCGCCCCTCCACGCCCACCAGCCAAGCCGTGGCGTGCTGGAACTCGACTTCGGAGCTGGCGTTGGCGTGGTTGCCCAGCTTGTCTTTCAGGCGCTGGATGCGGATGGCATTCACCGTGCCGGGTGATTGTGGATCCGAGAAGTCGGGCAGGATGCGCGGCACAAAAAAGCAGGACAAGCCCGCCGGGCTTTGCGCCAGCACCAGAAAGGCGTCGCACATGGGGGCCGAGAAAAACCACTTGTGCCCCAGCAGCTTGAAGCGCGGGCCCCACGCATCCTCACCGTCGGGGATGGCCTGCGTGGTGTTGGCCCGCACATCCGAGCCACCCTGCTTTTCGGTCATGCCCATGCCCGTGGTCAGGCCGCGTTTGTGGCGGTAGAGCTTGAACCCGGGGTCATAGGCCCGCGCCATCAGGCCCGGTGCCCAGGCTTCAAACACGGCCGGGTTGCCCCGCAGCGCCGGCAGCACCGCGTAGGTCATGGATATGGGGCACAGGATGGAAGGCTCGGCTTCGGTGAACAGCATGAATGCAGCCGCCCGCCGCAGGTGGGCGCCCTCACCCGCCGCCGGGTCCCAGGGGCTGCCATGCAGGCCGGCCTGGGCGGCGGCATCCATCAGCGCGTGGTAGCTGGGGTGGAACTCGACCTGGTCCGCTCGTCGACCGAGCCGGTCGTGGCTGTGGAGCACCGGTGGGTGGGTGTTGGCCAAGCGCGCATGGGTCTGCATGGCGCGGCTGCCCATTTGCCTGCCCAGGAAATGCAGTGCGGACGTGTCCATGCCCGGCGCATGAAAAGTCAGTGCGCTCTGCAAGGCGCGGTTGCCCTCAAGCAGATTCGTATCTGCCAAGGGCTCGGCCTGGTTGAACACCGTGTGGGTCGCTGGGAAATCGGTCTCGCTGTGCATGCTGTCTCCTCAAACGCTATTCTTTTGATAGCTGCTCGCGCTTGCTTAACGGGCGCCAGAGGCCAATTCGGCCCTTAAAGCGCTAGTCGGTGGCAATGCCGGTGCCCGGTGCGTTCAGTGCGTTCACGCTGCGTGCGCCGGTGGCCAGGCGTTTCATGTACTTGAAGGTGCCGGTGGCGTGGGCACAGGCTTTGCCGGTGGCGTCATAGACCGTAGCCTGGGTAAAGGCCATGGTGGCGGTGCGGTGCATCAGCTCGCCCTTGGCGGTCAGGGCGCCGACGGCAGGTTGCATGAAGCTGGTCTTCATCTCGATGGTGACTACGCCCAACTCAGGTGTTTCACTGCGGGCCGCACTGGCCATGGTCACATCCAGCAGGGTCATTTGCGCGCCACCGTGGGTGACGTTGAACGAGTTCAGGTGCTCAGGCCGCGGCGTGTAGAGGATCTCAGACCGCCCGCCCTCAAACACGGTGAGCTCGAAACCGAGGTGGGTGACGAAGGGAATCTCAACGCCGAAACCCACCGCTTTTTCCCAAAGGTTACTCATGCACCGGTAACCACGCTCACGCCGCCGTCCACCGCCAGCCATTGGCCGGTGATGTGTTTGCCGGCGTCGGAAGCATACAGAACGCACAGGCCCTTGAGGTCTTCGTCGTCGCCCAGACGCTTGAGGGGGGCGGCAGCGGCCAGGTTCTCTTCACCCATGGCTTGCAACAACCCGGCTGTCATCTTGCTGGGGAAAAAGCCCGGGCAGACGGCGTTGACGGTGATGTTGTACTTGCCCCATTCAGCTGCCAAAGCGCGGGTGAAGTTGATGACCGCGCCCTTGGAGGTGTTGTAGGCAATGGTTTGCATGGCCGGCGGGTTGCCATTGAGCCCGGCAATCGAGGCCAGGTTGATGATGCGTCCGGTTTTCCGCGGGATCATGCTCTTCTTGGCGATGATCTGGCTCAGCAAAAAGTAGCCGCGCACATTGAGGTTCATCACCTTGTCCCAGGCCTCCAGTGGGTGATCTTCAGCGGGGGCGCCCCAGGAGGCGCCGGCGTTGTTGACCAGAATGTCTACATCGCCCAAGCGCTGCAGGGTCTCATCGGCCAAGCGCTGAATCTCAGATTCTTTGGCGCAGTCGGCAGCCACCCAGCGTGCATCAATGCCGGCGGCCTGCAGCTCAGCACAAGCCTCTTCCAGATCTGCGGCTTTGCGCGAGCTGATCAGCACTTTGGCGCCGGCTTCGCCCAAAGCGTGGGCCAGTTGCAGGCCCAGGCCGCGGGAGCCTCCGGTGATCAAGGCGGTCTTGCCGGTGAGGTCGAAAAGTTGTTGGATGGTGCGTGTCATGCGGTCAGCCCAGAGTTGCAAAAAAGGTGGACGGAATTGTGAGCAGAACCCTGCGCAAAAGCCTGTCCCCTCAGCGATAGAAGCGGGTGTTTGGGCCTATTCGCCGCGCAAGCGCGAGCGGATAAACACCATCACCACGCCGCCCACAACCGCCAGGCCGCCAAGGTTGTAAAACAAGGCCGCGTCTTGCGCCTCTTGTTGGTCAATAAAGTAGCCCAAGACCATGGCCAGCAGGCCCCCGTAAATCAGCGCCCAGATCATGCGCTCCATGCGCACCAATTTGACGTTGGTGGTGCCGTTGTATTTTTTAAAAAATGCCATCAGAAAGCTCCTTCGGGGAATGTTGCACAAGTCAGATCCCTCGATTGCACCACACCCAGCCAGGCATTTATCTTTGGCAACTCATAGTGGAAGAAGAATTTGGCGCAACCTACATGGCCCTGTGTCTCCAGCGTTTCTTGTTGCGGGTCGTTGTCCAGCGCGCAACCGGCCAC
>JAIXVK010000466.1 GCA_027483085.1 Comamonadaceae bacterium
AAGGGCCCCGTTATGTGGGGCACTCTTTGAGCGTCCCCAACGTGGGGGACTACTACGCCCTGCCCCAAGAAAAAGAAGGCCGGGCCCTCGTGCGCAATGCCGGTGGCATTGAACTCATCTCTAATGTCTGCCGCCACCGCCAAGCCGTGATGCTCAAGGGGCGTGGCTCGCTCACCCATAGCGGTAACCAAGTGCAAAGCGGCAACATCGTGTGCCCGCTGCACCGCTGGACCTACAGCGGCGCCCACGCTGGCCAGAACGGCAGCCAAAGCGGTACGCTGATCGGTGCGCCCCACTTTGCCCACGACCCGTGTTTGAACCTCAACAACTACAAGTTGCAAGAGTGGAACGGCCTGCTGTTTGAAGACCACCGCGCCCAAGGCGGTGTGGATGTGGCCGCCCAGCTGGCGAACATGGGCCCGCTTGCCGACCTGAGCTTTGAGGGCTACGTGCTCGACAAAGTGGAGATGCACACGTGCAACTACAACTGGAAGACCTTTATTGAGGTGTATCTGGAGGACTACCACGTAGGCCCCTTCCACCCCGGCTTGGGCCAGTTTGTAACCTGCGACGACCTGCGCTGGGAGTTCAAGGACAACTACTCGGTGCAGACCGTTGGCGTGGCAAACCGCTTGGGCAAGGCCGGCAGCCCCACCTATGAGCGCTGGCACAAGGCCCTGCTGGGCTACCGCAACAATGTGCCCCCGCAGTACGGCGCCATCTGGCTAACCTACTACCCGCACATCATGGTGGAGTGGTACCCGCATGTGCTGACCGTGTCCACCCTGTTCCCCATGGGCGTGAACAAAACCATCAACATGGTGGAGTTCTACTACCCCGAAGAAATTGCCGCCTTTGAGCGCGAATTCGTGGAAGCCCAGCAGGCCGCCTACATGGAGACCTGCATCGAAGACGATGAAATCGGTGAACGCATGGACGCAGGCCGCAGCGCCTTGTATGCGCGTGGGGACAACGAAGTCGGCCCTTACCAAAGCCCCATGGAAGATGGCATGCAGCACTTCCACGAGTGGTACCGTAGCAAGCTGGGCAGCGCGGTCGGCGGCTGAACACTTACTATCAAAAACATAGCTGCTCGCGCACATTCTATGGGCGCCGGCAGCTCTTTTTATTGCTAAACACCTATGCAAGCTCTCTGGATGGTTCTAGCCTCGTTCTGGTTCGCGCTGATGGCGGTAGGCATCAAATACGCCTCCAACAGCTTTGGTACCTTTGAGCTGGTGTTTTACCGGGGCCTGGTGAGCATTGTGTTCATGGGCATTGTGGTGCGGGCCAGCGGCTCCAGCCTGCGCACCCCGGTGCCCATGATGCACGTCTGGCGCAGCACAATCGGTGTGGTGTCTCTGGGAAGCTGGTTTTACGCCATCGCGCACTTGCCCCTAGCCACTGCCATGACCCTGAACTACATGAGCGGTGTCTGGGTAGCTGCCTTTGTGGTGGGTGGTGCGCTGCTCTACGGCAAAGAGCAACCACAGGGCGCGCTCCTGGGCACGGTGCTGATGGGTTTTATGGGTGTGGTCATGACCCTGCGCCCCACCATCGACCAGAACCAGCTGTTTGCCGGGCTGATCGGCCTGCTCTCTGGGCTGGGCGCTGCCTTGGCCTATATGCAGGTGACAGCACTGGGCAAGGCCGGTGAGCCCGAAGAGCGCACCGTGTTTTACTTTTCGGTCGGCAGTGCGTTGGTGGGTGGGGTCGGCATGGCTTTCACCGGAATGACACCCTGGAGTGACGTCGCGTGGCAAGACGCCGCCTGGGTGGTGCCCATCGGCATTTTGGCGTCCATGGGGCAGTGGTGCATGACCCGCGCCTACCGCAAGGGCGCCACGCTGGTGGTAGCCAGCATGCAGTATTCGGGCATTGTGTTCGGCGTGATCTTCAGCTTGGTGCTGTTTGGAGATCAAATCCCTGTGCTGGGCTGGCTAGGCATTGCGGTGATCGTTGCCAGTGGCGTGCTGGCGACCGTGCTGCGCACGCGCTTGCTGCCGCATACACCTGCTGAGGAACACTAGGCCCGCTTCAACCGAGGCTGGAGCGGATGGTCTCCAGATACCTTCGCACGGGTTGTTGTGTGGTGAGCCCGATGGCTATCTGCAGAGCTGCTTCGACATCCGCCTTAGCGCTCTCGCTTTGCATGCGCAGCAAATGCGCTTTGGCAACCCACCAAGGTTGGAATGACTTGGTCACAGACTGATCCATAACGTCCAGTTGCGCAAGTCCTTCGCTCACATTGCCGGACTCGCCCATCGCCACCGCGCCTGCTACCAAAGCTCCCTGAGTGGGGTAATGCGCATTGATTTGCCGGTACAGCAAATCAATGCCTCGCCACGGCGTCGTTTCCGTAAAGAGACGTTGAGAATGAGCCGACTGGACTGCGGCCTCCAGCTGAAAAGGGCCCGGCCGCCGTTGCTGGGCGGCAATCCACAGCATCTGATCCGCGCGGATGATCGCGTCGCGATTCCAACGCTGGGGGTCCTGCTCGGCCAAAGGAATGAACTCACCGGACGGCCCCGTCCTGGCATCCCGCCGTGCGTCACAAAACATCATCAGCGCTTGCAATCCCCGGGCTTCCGGCTCATCCGGCAAGAGAGCGCACACAATGCTGCCCAGGTACAGCGCTTCCTCCCGCAGATCGGTAATGCGGGTCTCTGCCCCGTCCACCGCATCCAAAGCCAAACCGAAGGCTCCGTAAATGGACTCGAGCACACACCCGAGCCTCTCAGGCAACTCCGCCATCTGCGGTTCTTCAAAACGGATGGCGGTATCGCGAATTTTTTGCTTGGCACGCACCAGCCGCTGCGCCAGGGTGGCCGGGGAAACCATCAAGGCAGGCGCCATGTCCGCCACCTGCAATCCCAGAACCACCTGCAGCATCAGCGGAATCCGCACTTTTTCATCAATCGCCGGGTGGGCACATACAAACATGAGTTTGAGCCGTGCATCAGCTACCACAGGGCGCTCCTCCTGAATGGCCTCATGCTCAAGAAGCACCGTCACCGCAGGATCAAAGCGGACCTGGTCATGACGGGCAACTTGCAGCAACTGGCGCTTGGCCACCGTCAAGATCCAGGCATCCGGCGATGCGGGTACCCCACTGACAGGCCAGACCTCCAAGGCTTTCAACAATGCATCATTCAAGGCATCTTGCGCGGCGGCAATGTCGCGCCACTGCCATGCGAGGTAAGACACCAAACTGCCATACGACTCCCGGGCCGCCAACTCGGCGGCCCTGAAAGCAGCGCGGGAATCAGCCGACACTCAGTTCGGCGGGGCCATGACCAGCACAGGCCGGACTTCAGTCGTACCGGTCAATGAACTGGGGCTGCGTGCGGCCCACTCCAAAGCGTCATCCAGACTCGGGACTTCAATAATGAAATAGCCGCCGATATGCTCTTTGGTATCTGCGTAAGGTCCGTCGTGAATCACGCGCTTGCCGTTGCGCAATTGAACCTGGGTACCGGTGTGGGGGTCCTGCAGACCATTGCCTTGAACAATGATTCCAGACTGACCCATCGCGCCGATATAGGCATTCCATGCGCCCCAGTAAGCGGGTGCAGTCTCAGGGTTGGCACGTTGGGCCAAATCTTCGGCGGTCTCTTTGTGAATCAACATGAATTGCATGGTTTTCTCCTGAATAAAAATGACTTCAATATGGGTAAGGTGAAACGAGTAACGGGCCAACTACCAGCTGACGCGGCGGAATTGGCGCATGGAAACCCACAGCAGACCCGCGGCGATGAGCACTACGGTCGTGAGAATGATGACCTGCCCCATTCCGAAAGCCTGGAAGACACCTTGCGTGATGTCACCCACATACAGCACCAGATAAGCAGCCAGAGAAACGGCAAACACCGCACGTGACCATGGCGAACGCAATAGCAGCAACAAGCAACCCAGCGCGCCACCGAACACGCCGGTAGCAAAGGCGACCGTCATCCAAGACGGCAAGCTGACATACAGCTCCGCCTGTTCTTTGGTCATTCCGTTGCTCATCAGGCTGCCCACTGAGCCTTGCACGGTGGGCAGAAACTGGATGATTCCAAAAATGTTCCAGGCCAGCCCCAAAATGGCCACGGGCCAGAACCATTTGGGCAGAGCCCGATGCGCGTTGTCTTCAGACATAAGTGATCTCCAAGGTGAAAGCCAGAGCATTATTGCGTTGGCTCATCCATGTGATGCTTGGATGAAGCTCCAATCGACAAGCCGCAGAAAAAAGTTTTCGGTTTCGCTTAAATTGACTGGATTGGACGATTCCCCAAGCAAGGCTAGACTCAAGGTCATCGCGGGTTTCAAAGTTTCACGGACTTATTGACCGTCACTTGGAGCTCCCTATTTGTTAGCACAGCTGCCCCCAACCGCATGCCTTACACCACCCTGATCTCCGTCGCCCAACTGAAATCCCTGCAAGCCAGCGCCACGCCTGCCGTCGTATTCGACTGCAGCTGCGACCTGATGCAACCTGAAAAGGGCCCTGCCCAATATGCCGAGAGCCATATTGCCGGCGCCCTCTACGCCCATCTGGACAACAACTTAAGTGCCAAGGGCGATCCTGCTGTGACCGGTGCGCAGTCTGGAGGGCGCCACCCGCTTCCATCCCGCGAGAAGTTCGCCCAATGGCTGGGCAGCGTGGGCGTCAAAAACACCGACCAAGTGGTGGTGTACGACCGTCAAGGCGCCAACTACTGCGGCCGCCTGTGGTGGATGCTCAAGTGGCTCGGCCATGCGAATGTGGCGGTGCTGGACGGCGGCTTCCAAGCCTGGCAGGCTGCCGGGGGTGCGGTGAGCAGCGGTGATGAACCTGCGCGCGCACCCGCCACATTTGCAGTGGCCGATCCGCTGGTCGCTTTGCGCAGCAGCGACCACGTGCTGGCCAATCTGGGCAAGCCCACCCAACAGGTGCTGGATGCTCGCGGCGCGCCCCGCTTCCGCGGTGAAGTGGAGCCGATTGATCCGGTGGCTGGACACATTCCCGGCGCCTTGAACCGGGTGTTCAGCAACAACATAGGCGCCGATGGTTTCTTCAAGCCGGCAGCCGTGCTGCGCGCCGAGTTCGAGGCTCTGCTGGGCCAGCGCCAGCCGGAACATGTGGTGCACCATTGCGGTAGCGGTGTGAGTGCAGTGCCCAACATCCTCGCCATGGAAATTGCCGGCCTGCCGGGTAGTGCCTTGTTTGCCGGCAGCTGGAGTGAGTGGTGCAACCGGCCGGGATTTCCGGTAGCGCAAGGCTGAACCACGGCTTACACTGAGCCGCCATGAGCCTGCTCAAACTCAGCCTTCCCGCACAGCGCATGGCCACCGATGTGGTCATGTGTGTGGCCTTGGCATCGGCAGGTCTGTTGATGACCGCTACGGTGTATGACTACCTCCGCGAGGCGGATCTGCTGCGAAGCTTCGAGCGGCGCAATGCACTCGCCGAAACCGTAGTGGCGGCCCTGGACCGGGACGCCACGGCAACCTTAGAGGCGGTGCGCGGTACAGCGCTGCTCGCAGAAATGATGCCCGGCATGACCGGCCTCCAGTTTGAGGCCTACGCCCGCAGACTGCAGGGGATTCACTCGTCAATTGCCTCACTCCAGTGGGAGCGGTTCACCAGCAATGGTGGCTACATTTTTCCGCCCAATCGCTCGGGCTGGACCGGGCGGGCTGCTGGGCAACTGGAAGAGGCACAAAAAGACGCCCGTATTGTGGGCACGCCGATCGCGACCGGCCCTTTTGCTTTGCCGGAAACCGCCCGGACTGGCGTTGCACTGACGGTCCCTGTGTACGAGCGAGTTCCGGGTGTGGCAGGTACCAACCGCCACATCGGCTTTATCAATGCCTTGATCGACACCACCGAGCTCAGCCGGCACGCCACCTTCCAAGCCAAGTCCGCAGACTCCGAACTGCTCATCACCGAGCGCAGCGAGGAAGACCGCAACCTGAAGGTGTACTCCGGCCTGAGTGACCCTGAACATCGCGCAGGGCATGATGACGAGGGCCTACGCCCCGAGAAGGCCGATCACCTGCTAGAGCTGAGCTTTGGCGGCAGAAACTGGCAGGTATTGATCCACCCCATGGATGAAAAAGCCGCCGGCCCGCTGCACCGCGAAACACTGGCCTTGGTGGTGGGGTTGGTGCTGACCGCGCTGCTCACCTTCTTGCTCGCCCGCAGCCAACAAAGCCGGCGGCAAACAGAGGAAGCCACCGAGCAAGAAGAGCTGCTGCGCGATGAGTTGCTGGCCGAACAATCCCGCCTCAAAGAGGTGGTGGAGAGCACCGGTGTGGCGATCTGGGAATACGACCTGACCCGCCGCTACCTGAGCGTGAGTGATCGCTGGCATGTGGTGAGCGGTTACACCCGAGAAGAGTTGGGTGAGAACGTTTTTGACACGTGGTACACGATGGTCCACCCCGACGACAGGCCGTTGATCACCAGCCGGTTTGCAACTTTGAGAGAGGTAGGGGGCGACCGCTTCGAGTACGAGTACCGGATGCGGCAGAAAAACGGGCAATGGATGTGGGTGCAAGCGCTGGCGCACGTGGTCGAGCGAAATGCAGAAGGGGCGGTCACCAAAGTAGCAGGCATCAACCTGGAAGTCACCCAGCAGAAAGAAGCGGAAATCCGGATCCATGCCCTGAACGCCTCACTCGAGGCCCAAATGCAAGAGGCACTGGCCCGCAGCGAGGCGCGTGCCACCTTGGGCACCTTGATCGCCAGCGTGTCGCACGAAATGGCGACCCCCATGGGCAACAGCATGATGACGGCCAGCACGCTGATGGCGCAGGCGGTGCAGTTTGATGCGCAACTGGCCGCTGGCAATTTGCGGCGCTCGGAGCTCACCGCCTTCGTGGCGGGCGTCAAAGACGGCAATACCTTGCTGATGCGCAACCTAGAGCGCGCCGTGGCCTTGTTGAAAAACTTCCGCCAAGTGGCCGCCGACCAAGCCAGCGAACAACGCCGCAGCTTCGATTTGCGCCAAGGCCTGCAAGAAGTGCTGGCCACCCTGGCGCCCAGCTTGAAGCGCCATAGCCACAAGGTGCATCTGGATGCCCCGGACGGCATCGAGATGGAGAGCTACCCTGGCCCCATCGGGCAGGTGATCATCAACCTGATCAACAACGCCTATTTGCACGCCTTTGATGGCATGGAACACGGCGAAGTGCACATCAAGGCAACGCCAGGCACCACCACGGTGACCCTGCAAATCAGCGACAACGGTCGCGGCATTGCGCCAGAGACGCTGGAAAAAATGTTCCAACCTTTTTTCAGCACCCGCATTGGCCAAGGGGGCACGGGCCTGGGCATGTCGATCGT
>JAIXVK010000424.1 GCA_027483085.1 Comamonadaceae bacterium
AGGTTTGGCTGGCAAGGTTTAAGCAGCGAATGCAGTGAGAAAGGGTCGGCGATGAGCCATAAAAACATTGAGATGTTGGCAGAAAAATTGGCCGCCGGGCGGGCAATGCGCAAGCAAACCAATCGCCAGTCACACCTGGGCACGAGTGACGCCTTTGTTACCGCCCTGACTCGTCACGCAAGCGCGTATGCGGATCAGGTCCATCGAGATTTCGAGGTTTTCCGCGCGGCATGTCGCGAGGGACGACTGTCCGCGCAAACCGAGTCCGATTTCGGCGCAGATTTGAGCGTTTGAGCCCACTCTTTCATCTTGCCTACCCTGAAACCCATGAACAATATCTTCAGCAAAGCTACCTTTGCACTGCCCGGCCTTCTCGTGGCCGGATTGCTTGCCACTTCGACGGTTCACGCCGGAGGCGTTCTCACCGATGTCCCCGCTCTGGGCTATTCACCCCAGAACATGGACAAAACGGTCGATCCGCGTCAGGACTTTTTCCGGTATGCCGCTGGCAACTGGCTAAAAAACACCGAAATTGCCCCCAGCGACCCTGACGTCGGCGGCTTTACGCTGCTAGCACGCAACCTTGACAAACAGCTGCTGACGCTGATCAAGGCAGCAGCCGCAGAGACCGATGCGCCCAAGGGCTCAGCGCGTCAGCAAGTTGGTGACTTTTACAAGGCGGCCTTGGACGATGCCCGTCGGGACGCCCTTGGAATCAAACCGTTGGAGGCAGACTTGCAGCGCATCGCAGCAGCGGGCGGCTCGCCGGCCGACTATGGCCGTCTTGCCGGCCGGTTGCAGGACGGGTTTGGCGGGTCCCCATTGATCATGGTCGGCGCCACGCCGGATGCCAAGGACAGCAGCACCACCGTAATGGTGTTGTTACCCGGTGGGCAGTTGCTCGAACAGGACGGGTATGCCAAGCCTGAACACCAGAAGCTGCGTGAAACTTATCGCCAATACGTTGTAGCGATGCTGAATGGAACCGGTGATTCCGTCGATACGGCTAGGAGCAATGCGACCAAAATCCTAGCCATGGAGGCAAGAGTCTCGGGTTCCATCATGTCGCCTTTGCAGATGCGGGATCCGGCCAACACCTACAACATCATGACGCTGGACCAGGCGCAGACCCTGATTCCGGCGCTTGACCTGCGAGCCTTCCTGAAAGTGCAGGGTATCGCGGCGCCTAAGCGGGTGCAGGTGGTCGATATCAACGCCATGAAGGCGCTGCAGAGAATGCTGACCGAACTCCCGGTCGAAGATGTGAAGCAACTGTTGCGCTGGTTCGTGGTGGCCAGCCGCGCCTCGGAGCTCGGACGGCCGTACCGGCTAGTCGAAGAAGAGTTCTCACGGACACGCAGAGGACTGAAAACCCCCCCGGAGCAGGAGCGCGTGGTCACACAGCAAATCGGGGCACAGCTGTACCACCCCTTGTCGCAGCTGTATGTGCAGGCTTATTTCCCTGACTCCACCCGGCGCGAAATCACCGAGATGGTCGGGCATATCAAGGACGAGTTTGCCACCCGCCTTCGCAGTAACACGTGGCTGGACGACGCAACCCGCCGTGCAGCACTTGAGAAGCTTGGGAAAATCGACATTCAGGTGGGTTACCCCAGTGGTTGGGTCGATTTCAGCTCGCTCGACATTCGCCCGGACGACCACTTTGGCAACGTGCAGCGTGCCAACCGCTTTGCGTTTCAGCGCGATATGGCGCGGGTTGACAAACCCGCTCTCAAGAATCGCTTTGCCGTAGCGACCAAGACGACCCCGATTGCGGTGAACTCGGCTTACAACTTCACCACCAACACCATCGACATCACGGCAGCCATCCTCCAGCCGCCGTTCTACAAGCCCGGTGCCGACGTCGCCGCCAATTACTGCGCCATAGGCGGGGTGATCGGCCATGAGATCACCCATGGTTTTGACAGTCTGGGGCGCCAGTACGATCCGCGCGGAAACCTGCGCAACTGGTGGACGCCAAAGGCTGATAAAGAGTTCAAGCAGCGCACCGACTTGCTGGTTGAGCAGTACAGCCAATACGAAATTCTTCCGGGCCTGATGCACAACGGCGCCATGACCGTCACAGAGAACACCGCCGACTTGGGTGGCATCACGCTCGCCCATGCCGCCTTGAAGCGCTTTCTGGCGAAGAATCCCACGCAGGACATCGACGGGCTGAACGCTGACCAACGGTGCTTTGTAGCCTGGTCGCAAATGTGGGCCTACAAGGGGCGTTCGGAACGATTGCGGTTTCTGGTGTCTGTAGACGTCCACGCTATCGCTTCGGTGCGCGCCATCGCGCCGCTGCTGCACCTTGATGCGTTCCACCAGGCTTTCGGTACCCGCCCGGGCGACGCTATGTGGCGCGCGCCGGAGAAGCGGGTGCGCATCTGGTAAGCCCCGCTCAATGACATCTTCATTCGTCCAATCAAAACTCTCTGGAGTTCTTCATCATGGCTAAAGCATTACTTTTTCTTCTGGCTGCAAGTCTGCCCATCGCAGCCCTAGCTAATGACCTTACGCTGTCCTGCCAGGGTCAAGGCGCGGTCATGGCCACCCAGACCACCACGGTGAACCAATTTCAACCGGGCAATCCCGGACACAACAAGACGGGTGTGGTAACCACCCAGACACGGCGGCCCTACACTGGCAC
>JAIXVK010000124.1 GCA_027483085.1 Comamonadaceae bacterium
CACCGCGACCAGCGCCAAGCGATTGGCTTCGGCTACTGCAGCGCGCGGATCTTCGGCCCACGCACCCCAGAGCTTGGCCATGTGCACAAATGCCATGAGCGAAAGACAGGCCGAGTCGCCCGGCTTGATTTCCAGGGCCCGGGTCAGCAAGCTTTGGGCTTGCAGCACATGGTCAGGCGTCGTGCGCCAGAAATGCCAACGGGCGCGCATCAGCAAGTCCCAATGCTCCATGTCTTTGGGAGCCACCAGTGCGGAGACACGCTCCTCGCTATGCAGATACACCGGCTCAATCGCACTCACAATGTGTGCAGAAATCTCGGCTTGCAGTGCAAACATGTCGTTCAGCGGGCGATCAAAACGGTCTGACCACAGCGTTTCACCGGTCGTTGTATCTACCAGTTCGGCAGTCATACGCAGCATCGCGCCGGCACGGCGCACACTGCCCAACACCAGGTAGCGGGCCCGCAAAGCAGTGCCCACGGCATGATTGCTCTCAGTGGTGTTGCGATAGGCAAACGACGAGTTCCTCGACACCACCAGCAACCAAGGCGATTTGGTCAGGTAACTGATGATGTCTTCTGCAAGACCGTCTGAAAAATACTCCTGGTCAGGGTCGGCATTGAGGTTCACAAACGGCAACACTGCAATCGTCCGCCGGTAGGCCTGAACATCGGCCGCGAGGGTTTTGGGCAGCACCGGCGCTACCGCATTGGTTTCCGTTTGGCTTGTCACAAGCCGCAAGGTAAAGCGGTAGCCACGGCTGGGCACTGTTGCTATCGCGTCAGCACCCAAGATGCGGCGCAAGCTGGAGACGTGGACTTGGAGGTTGTTTTCCTCCACCACCAAACCCGGCCAGACCACATCGAACAACTTCTTTTTGGTGACCAGTTCACCGGCATGGTCCACCAGCACACACAAAACATCAAAAGCCCTGGCCCCGACCATCACGGTCTGGCCGTGGCGGAGCAACCTGCGCTCATGCCGCTGAAGAACAAAATCACCAAAGGCACTGATTCCGGGGTCTGCGACGGCGGAAGTGGAGTTAACGAGCAATGTGCACTTTCTGTTTTTGAATGAGGCAGGCAGTCGGCGGCCCAACGAATTCAGGAATTTTAAGGAGTCATTAAATACTTTTGGGGGGTTGTCGAACCAAACTCACCACAGTCGTTGTTACAAAACCATATTCCATGCCCAACCCCATCCACCCTGCCGAGCCAGCGGCATCGCTCTGGACCCAAACCACCGTGCTGCGCAATGCGCAAAACCAGGAAGAAGCGATCAGCATCGGGCCAGACCGCAAGGTTTGGAGCTTTATTGCGGACACGGGCGACAGCCGCTTTGAGGCCAGCGGCCAGCGGCTGGAAAACTTGGGGCTTTCGGCAGACTTTGTGACCGTCGGACGCAATTCTGTGGGCGCCTTGGTGGTCATCGCCGCCAAAGGTTTGACCCTGCAGTACCGCACAGAAAGGCCGCTCACCGCGCTGGACATGGCCGATGGCCTGCGCCACCGCTGGACACCGGCAAAACCGATTCAACTCCCACGGATTGAGGGTGCCGTTGGCGTTCGCCGCCTGTACACACAGTCCAGCTTCAGCGGCTTGCGGATCGCCTTGATTGTGGACACCGAAACGCCAGAGCACGGCGCCAGTTACATGATGGTCTGCTCACAGTGGGGCGAAACAGGCCCTGGCCCGTTCATCTTGCTGCCCCCCTTGGGCGCCCACAAGCCCGCGCCCCATAAACCCGCCGGCCCTACCCTGCGCAACCGCATTTTTGGCTCGACACAAATCGCATGATTTAAGCCGCTAGCGCAGGTATTCACTGCGTAATCAGCTATCCATTTGATAGCAACTTTACTGACCAGCCTCGTAGATTTCAAGTGGCAACCCATCCGGGTCGGCAAAAAAAGTAAACCGCTTGCCGGTGTACTCGTCAACCCGCACCGCTTCCACCGCCAGGCCTTGTGCCTCGAGTTGCTGTTTGGCAAGCTCCACATCGGCCACCGCAAAACACAGGTGCCGCAAGCCACACGCCTCCGGGCGTGAAGGGCGCGGTGGCGGGTTAGGGAAAGAAAACAACTCGATCTGCGAGCTATCCGGCAAGGCCAGATCCAGCTTCCAGGAATCGCGCGCGCTGCGGTAGTTTTCTGCCAGCACGCGCAAACCCAAAACCTCGACATAAAAGTGCTTGGAGCGGGCGTAGTCCGACGCAATCACCGCCACATGGTGCACACCTTGCAACTGCAGCGCAGACATGGCGCTCATCGCTTGAGGGCGTTTTGGGTCAGGCTCTGCAGGGTTCCGCGGGTGCTGATGAGCTCAGGCTCCAGCACCACCTCAATCACGGTGCCCTGCGGCCGGGCCAAGGCGGCAAGCAGCTCGGCCTCAAAATCTGCACTCTTGCGGATCGTGACACCGGCATAGCCATAGGCCCTCGCCAGCGCACTGAAGTCGGGGTTCGCCAGCGCAGTGCCCGCCACATGCTCCGGATATTCGCGCTCCTGGTGCATGCGGATGGTGCCGTACATGCCGTTGTTCAACAGCAAAATAATGCTCTTGGCACCGTGCTGCACCGCGGTGGCGAGCTCCTGCCCGTTCATCAGGAAATCACCATCCCCGGCAATCGTGAATGCCACCCGGCTCTGGCCGCTGCCAGTCGCTTCTTGGCTCAAAATCGCCGCCGCAATGCCTGCGGGCACGCCATAACCCATGGCGCCGTTGGTCGGCGCCAACTGGGTTTTGTGCCCGGCGGCCAGGCCGGTGTAGCGGTAGAAACGGTGCAGCCAGCTTGCAAAATTGCCGGCACCGTTGGTCAGCACCGCATCGGCAGGCAAGTGCTTTTGCAAACAAGCGATCACATGGGGCATGTCCACCAAACCGCGCTCGTTGTCGGCCGGCAAATCGGCAATCACCGAGGGCACCAAGTTCGCCTGGTAGTCGGCATTGCAGGCCTGTGTCCAAGCCTCCCAAGGCACATTCACCGGTGCAGTCAACACCTCCAGGGAGCGGGCCGCGGCGCGCATGCTGGCGTGAATGGCCAGATCCGCTTGGTACACCCGGTTGAGCTCTTCTGCACTGGCGTGAATGTGCACCAGCGTCTGCGCCGCTTTGGGCGCTTGCAGCAGGGTATAGCCACCGGTGGTCATTTCACCCAAACGGGGGCCGATGGCAATGATCAAGTCACTGTCGCGCACCCGCTTGGCAAGCGCCGGGTTGATGCCGATGCCCACATCGCCCGCGTATTGGGGGTGGTGGTTGTCAAAAGTGTCTTGAAAGCGGAACGCATTGCCCACCGGCAAGCGCCAGTTTTCAGCGAAGCGCTGCAGCGCTTGCGCGGCCTGCGGCGTCCACCCTCCGCCCCCCGCAATCACGAAGGGGCGCTCTGCTTTCATGAGCAGCTGGCGCAGATCCCTCAGGGCACCGGGGTCGCTCCAGGCCTCGACGGGCTCGACACGGGCCAGCGGCTGAGGAAGCTGCCCCGCCGCATCAGGCACCAATACTTGCGTCAACATGTCTTCCGGCAACACCAGCACCACCGGGCCGGGGCGCCCATTCATGGCGGTGGCAAAAGCGCGCGCCACGTATTCGGGAATGCGTTTCGCATCGTCAATCCGCTCGACCCGCTTGGCCATGCCCAAGGCGCTGGGGCCGAACATGACCCGGTAATCCATTTCCTGAAAAGCCTCGCGGTCGCGCTGGTCGCTGGCCACATCCCCGATGAACAGCACCATCGGCGTGGAGTCCTGAAACGCGGTGTGTACCCCGATGCAGGCATTGGTAGCCCCCGGGCCGCGGGTCACAAAACAAATGCCGGGGCGGCCGGTCAGCTTGCCTTGGGCTTCTGCCATGAACGCAGCACCACCCTCTTGCCGGTTGATGATGAAGCGAATCTGATCCCGGTAGCGGTGAAAGCCATCGAGCACCGCCAAATAGCTTTCGCCCGGCACACCAAAAGCGTGGGTAACGCCCTGTGCAATCAAGCACTGGACCAAGAGGTGCCCGGCGAGTGCGGGGGTGGAGGTGTCAAGAGTGGGTGTGGATGTCTGCATGCCCGACATTGTGCCGCCAGGTGCCATGCGCAGGGCGCACAGACCTATGCCATTTCCGCCAGTGCCACCCCGCCCTCCAGGTGCCACACCTGTGTGTGCCCCCGCGCCCGCAACAGCGCCGCAGCCTGGCGACTGCGTGCGCCGCTGCGGCAGAACATGACCACCGGGCCGAAGGCTTGCGACAAGTCCGCAGGCATGCTGTGGCGAAGAGCCTCCAAGGGCACATTCAGGGTGCTGGCTTGCGTCCACGGCAGCAAGTTGTGGCTGGCCTGGTGCTCGGCCACATCGCGGACATCGACCATGCGGGCGTCCGGGTGGCGTTGAAAGAAATCCCCCAGGGCATCAGCAGACAGGCCGCCCTCGCTACCGCACTCGACGGCCAGGGCAGGCCCGCCATTGACTGGGGCAGCCCCCGCAGACCAAGCCCGCAGCACTTGGCCGCAGACGGCGATGCGGGCACAAGCCTCATCGATGAAGGCTGCGTCTACCGTGGCGCCAATCGAGAGGCGCACCGCGCCCTCGGTCTGCCATGCTGGCAGGCCCATGGCCTGCAGCACATAGCTGGGTTCAGCTTTGGCGGCACTGCAAGCGCTGCCAGCGCTGATGCGCATGCCCGCCGCGTCAAACACATTGAGCAGCGTTTTGCTGTCCATGCCGGGAACCGAAAAATTGAGCGTGGTTGGCAAGCTGCCTTCAAAAGGCATGTTGAACACCACGCCGGGCAATGCTGCCCTCAGCGCATCGGCCAGACGCGCACGGCAGTGCGCCAGTTGCGCGTGGCTGCGGAACACCGCGTCGCCCCCGTCTTCCAGCACCTGCAAGACTGCGCCCAGGGCAGCAATGCCGGGCATGTTTTCGGTACCGGCCCGGTGCCCGCCCTCTTGCCCACCACCGGCCATCAGCGCGGTGTAGGGGCTGCCCTCCCGCACATACAGCATGCCGATGCCTTTGGGCGCATAGAGCTTGTGGCCGGAGAACGGCGCGTAATCGATGCGGGTGGCCGCCAAATTCAACTCGAGCTTGCCCAGCGCCTGCACGCAATCCACCAGCCATAGTGCGCGGGATCCGCTGCTGAGCAACACGGCTTCGATGCCGGCAATGTCCGACACCACGCCGGTTTCGTTATTAGCGGCCATGGTGCACAGCAGGGTCGCGCCCGGCAAGTGTTGCTCCAAAAACGCCAAGTCATGCAAGCCCTGCGTGTTGACTGGCACGGTCAACACCGGCAGGTCCAGGCCCAGCAAGCGGTTCCAATGCGCCACGGCTTGGGGCACGGCCTTGTGCTCGGTCGCACCGAGCAGAATCGGCCCATCCACCACCTCGCCCGCATCACGCCGCGCCCGCACTGCGCACAGGGCGGACAGCACGGCGGTTTGAATGCCTTCTGTGGCGCCGCTCACAAACAGCAACTGCCCGTTGCCGGTGCCCAACACCCGTGCGGCTCGGGCGCGTACACCGTCCAGCAAGGCCTTGGCGCGCAAACCTGTGCTGTGGCTGCTGCTGGGGTTGCCGAACTGGCCCATGAGCGTGCGCATGGCTGCATCGGCGGCGGCAGGCAGCACGGGGGTGGTGGCATTGCAGTCCAGGTAAATCTCGTGGGCGGGTGCGTGCATGGCGGGCTCTTGAAAAGGCGTCAATAAAGCACTCCATGGTAGGCACACACCCGCAAACAAACATTCCATTTAACACTGCAATAAGCCGAAACGTAGAATGTTTATTCCACAAAATAAACATTTACAGCAATGGAAACCTACAAAGAACTGGACCGAACCGACCGCGCCATCCTGAGCGAGCTGCAACAGGACGGCAGCTTGTCGGTCGCCCAACTCAGCGAAAAGGTGGGCCTCTCCACCACCCCTTGCTGGAAGCGGGTGAAGAGCATGGAAGAGTCCGGCCTGATTGAAAAGCGCGTTGCCATCGTCAACCGCGAACAGGCCGGCCTGCCGGTCACCGTGTTTGTGAGCCTGCGCACCAACCGGCACGACGAAGCCTGGCTGCGCGAATTCGCAGCCGCCGTGGCCGCCATGCCGGAGGTGATGGAGTTCCACCGCATGAGCGGCGATGTGGACTACCTGCTCAAAGTGGTGGCCGCAGATATTGCGGGCTACGACCGCTTCTACAAACGCCTGATCCAGCTCGCAGAGCTGTCAGGCGTGTCGTCCGCCTTTTCGATGGAGCAGATCAAAAGCACCACGGCGCTACCATTGTGATAGCGGCTCGCGCATATTCCATGGGCGCCAGGGGCTGATATGGCTCTAAAGGCTTGTTGATTGCATCGGGAGGCGCCATAGGCCCTGCTGCAGAAAAAGGGCGAGCGAATCACCCGCTTGGGGGATGTTTGGTAGCTGGCAAGGCAATTACACTGAACGCCAACCGCTGCGGGGTTTGGCGGTTTTTTTAATGTGGGTTGATGGCCATGGAAAATGCCAAAAATCTAATGCTCATGGGGCTTTCAAGGGAGATCAGATGACCAGTTTATGGAGCAACGGCCAACCTACGGAGCAGGTTTTGCTCTGGCCATTGCGTTAGGCAACACTCAAAGGAACCTTCATGGGGATTTTCAGCATTTTTTCTGGCGCTCCAAAAAAGTTTGTCACGCAAGCCTCGTTTGAAAAAAATCTCTCGGGTCAGTTGGCAATGTCACCACAGACAGTTGCTCAACTTCGCAATCTGAACGTCACGCCTGAAAAGGAACTCAAACTTGAGTTTTTTTTCTACACGAACACTCCAGAGAAAGCGGCAGCATTGGCCGCTGCTCTCACAAACAAGAAATACGAAGTTGAGCACGGCCCTTCTGCATCAAACGAGAAGATTCAGATCATTACAGGCTGGACCGAAAAAATTGGCATGTCAGATGCTAACGTTGCGGGATGGACAAAAGAAATGTGTGAGCTTGGCTTCAAACGCGACTGCGAGTTTGACGGCTGGGGCACAAATCCTGAGCAATGAAAAACCAGCCTAGCCCGACAGTTGAGAGTGACAGCCAACAAGCTGCGCTTGTTGCTTCCCTCCGTGCCCCCCACTCCGGCTGCCCATCGCTTCCACGTTAGGCCATAAGGTGCCATCCGCCCCAATCACCGACCCCGCTGACGACGATTGGCGACTTTACGCCACCGCACGTCTCGCCGAAGATTGGGCAAATCCTTGGTCAGGCCAAATAGTGCCGAAGGGAAGCCGCCTCACCGTTTCCTCGGTCATACAACTGACGAAGAAAAAGCAGCTAACTATTCCGCTACCAAACGCGACCGCGTTATTGCTCAATTCCTCAGCCATAGCATTTACCGCAGCTCGTTCCATCAGAGACGCTAGCGGCATTGACAAGTCTCTTCAAGCCGAAACTTCCTTCCGGTCTGACAGAGACGCGTTCGACTACATCGAACGAATGATCGAGGCAGTGGTCTTGGCATTTACCGCGCTAGAGGCCTTCGTTAACGAAACTATTCCGGAAGACTTCGTGTACTCCCGCCATGCACGGAGCGAAGTAGTTCTTGAGGCAGCACATAAATCAACTATCGAGCGTCACGTTCCAATAGACGAGAAGCTTACGTCCGTGCTTCCCCAGGTTTTGAACTGTGCATCACCAAAAGATTCTCGATGCTGGCAAGCCTACAAACAGCTGAAGGAAACTAGAGACCGACTAGTTCACATGAAAAGCCAAGATCGAAAATCATCTGGAGCCAAAGACGACACTGTGTGGAAATCTGTGATCCTCTGCCCTACGCCGCACCTCGCAGCAAAAGCAGTAATTGATCATTTTTCTAAGAGCATGCAAGTCAAGCCAGGCTGGCATTCGAGGTTCCCACATGCTAAGACCTAACGTCTCTTACTCCAAACGTTGCCCACAGCCAGCAACTGCATCCATCGCACACTTCGCAACGCTCTTCGATTTCACCGAGCCACTCCTATTTTTGTAGCTGCTCGCGCAATATCTACGGGCGCTAGAGGCCATTTTCTCCCTCAATCAGCCCTGCGCAGCTACCTGTCCCCGCACGTACGCCCTATCCCCGTGCTGAAACACCTTGTCGCCAGACAGCACATCCCCCGGCGCAAACGTGGGGCCGCTGTTGAGCCTCTCGTACACCGGGTCAAAGTCGATGCGGGCCAGGTCCAGCAGGTCGCTCAGGCTGTCGAGCACGAAGTAGCACTCCTGAAAATCGTCAATCCGGTAGCGGGTGCGCATGACGCGCTCCAGGTCAAAGCCGATGCGGTGGGGCGATGCGCTGTGCACCGCGAAGCCGCTCTCGGTGAATGACGAGGCAATGCCTGCACCGTAGATGCGTAAAGCCTCCTCAGCGCCGCTTGCGCCCTGCACCTGTTCTTTGACCAGACCGAACTCCACCGTGTACCAGTACACCCGCGCCAACTCGGTCAGTTTGCCGATGCGCTGTGCACGCAAGCCGGCCTGCCCGTAGAGCTGGATGAAGTCCGCCATGACCGGGTGCATGAGCATGGGCACATGGCCGAACACGTCGTGAAACACGTCGGGCTCTTGCAGGTAGTCCAGCTGGTCTGCACCGCGGATGAAGTTGCCGCTCGGAAAGCGCCGGTTGGCCAGGTGATTGAAAAACACCTCATCCGGCACCAAGCCCGGCACGGCCACCACCTGCCAGCCGGTGCGGGGCATCAATACTTCGTTCAGTGCATCAAAGTCGGGAATGGCGTCTGCACTCAAGGGCAAGGCGTGCATGCCTTCCACAAACTCGCGGCAGGCCAGTCGCGGTAGCAAGGCGGTTTGACGCTCAAACAGCGTCTTCCAGACGGCGTGGTCTGCGACGCTGTAATGCGCCCAGTTTTGGGGGATGGTGAAGTCGTCCACCGGCCACCCCCTTAACGCACCGCCAGCAATGTGCCCCGGCAATCGCCAAAGCCGATACGCCGCGCACCCGCTGCCTGGCAAGTACCGCGCAGGATGACGGTGTCGCCATCTTGCAAAAAGGTGCGCACTTCGCCGTTGGGCAAGGTGATGGGCTGCTTGCCGCCCTGGGTCAGCTCCAAGAGTGAGCCGCCTTGCTCCAGCGCCGGGCCGGACAAGGTGCCGGTGCCCAGCAGGTCACCCGCGCGCAGGTTGCAACCGTTGACCGTGTGGTGGGCCACC
>JAIXVK010000366.1 GCA_027483085.1 Comamonadaceae bacterium
ATCTACAAGTACCCCGACAAGGGCAACATGACCAAGAAGGAAATTGATCTCACCATCAAGACCCTGATTGAAGCCAAAAAGCAAGGCCAGTTCCGCAGCCTGTGGAAAGACTTCAACGAATCCGTCAACTTGATGGCTTCGGGCGAAGTGGTGATCCAGTCCATGTGGAGCCCTGCGGTCACCGCAGTGCGCACCAAAGGCATTGCCTGCACCTTCCAGCCACTCAAAGAGGGCTATCGCGCCTGGGCTTCTGGCTTCGGCATTCCATCCACCCTGTCCGGCCGCAAGCTCGACGGCGCCTACGAGTTCATCAACTGGTTCCTGGACGGGTGGGCCGGTGCTTACCTCAACCGCCAGGGCTACTACAGCGCCGTGCTGGAAACCGCCAAGGCCAAGATGGAAGCCTACGAGTGGGCCTACTGGATGGAAGGCAAACCTGCTGCCCAGGACATCAAGAGCCCGACCGGCGATGTGCTGGCCAAGAAGGGCGAAGTGCGCGACGGCGGCAGCTACGAGCAGCGCATGGGCGGCATCGCCTGCTGGAACGCCGTGATGGACGAGAACGCCTACATGGTCAAGAAATGGAACGAGTTCGTCGCAGCGTAACTTGTGGCCCACCCCTGTCCGGGCTCACTGCGTGTAGCCCGTTCCCCCCTCAAGGGGGCAACACCAGCGGTCTGGCAAAGCCAGTCCCGCGGTGTTCCCGGACATCACAAACCAACTGACATATGAGCACGAACACTTCTCCCTCACTTCCGGCGGCATCTGCTCCGGGCCGCACGCTTGCGGCCTGGTGGCAGGCTTTGCCGCTCACCGCGGTGTTTGCGCTCTTCTTTTTGATTCCATTGGCACTGGTGCTGATGGTGAGTTTCTGGGACTACAACCAGTACGAAATGCTGCCCGACTTCACCTTCAAAAACTATGTGTCAGTGTTTGAAGGCTGCCTCTCTCGCAACGAGTACGGCGACTTGTGTGTGACAGTCAAAACTTATCTTTCCACCTTCAAGTTCAGCCTGTTGGTTTGGGCGCTGACGCTGGTGATCGGGTTTGCGGTGTCGTACTTTCTGGCTTTCCACGTAAAGTCCAGCGGCACCCAAGTGGTGTTGTTTGTGTTGTGCACCATCCCGTTCTGGACGTCCAACGTGATCCGCATGATTGCTTGGGTGCCGCTACTAGGCCGCAACGGGCTGGTGAATGACGGGTTGGTTTCCGCAGGGCTGGTGGACCAGCCGGTGGAGTGGCTGTTGTTCTCTGACTTTTCGGTGGTGCTGGCCTTTGTGCACCTGTTTACCACCTTCATGATCGTGCCCATTTTCAACAGCATGATGCGCATCGACCGCAGCCTGATTGAAGCCGCCAACGACAGCGGCGCGAGTGCCTGGCAGACCTTGTGGAATGTGATCGTGCCGCTGTGCCGCACCGGCATCATCATCGGCTCCATCTTTGTCATCACCATCGTGATGGGCGACTTCGTGACCATTGGCGTCATGGGGGGCCAGCAGATCGCCTCGGTGGGCAAGATCATCCAGGTGCAAACCTCTTACCTGCAATTCCCGCTGGCGGCGGCCAATGCGGTGGTGCTGCTCGCCATTGTCTTGATGATCATCTGGGCGCTGACCCGCATGGTCGATATCCGCAAGGAGCTGTGAACATGACCCACGACAAGCGCACACCCGGCTTCTGGCTATTGGCGGCTTTCTTTGTGGCCTATGTCTTGTTTTTGTACGGGCCGATGCTGGTCATCGTGGTCTTGAGTTTTCAAGGCCCGGAGGGCGGGCTGACATTTCCGATGCGCGGGCTGTCATTGCACTGGTTCCACAAACTGGCGGAAGGTTTGGGGGTTGTCGATATCGGCGCCGCCCTGTACCGCTCTCTGGGCTTGGGGCTGGTGGTGATGGGGTTGACCATCGTCTTCTCGGTGCTGGCGGGCTTGGCCTTCCGCAAAAAGCTGCGGTTCGCCAACGTGCTGTTTTTCACGGTGGTGGCGAGCTTGATCATGCCGTCCATCATTGTGTCGCTGGGTATCGGGCTGGAGTTCCGCCTGCTGGACGGTGGCATCAAAAAGATCCTGGAAACCTTCGGCATGGAGAGTGCACTGGAAAACTATGGCACCGCCTTGGGCATCTACACCTCGGCCCTAGGCGCGCACCTGACTTGGACGCTGCCTTTCGGCCTGCTCATCATGTTCGCCATCTTCAACCGGTTCAATCCGTCCTATGAAGAAGCGGCACGGGACTTGGGGGCCACCCCGTGGCAAACCTTTCGCCATGTGGTGCTACCGCTGATTGCGCCTTCGGTGGTGGGCATCGGCATGTTCGGCTTCACCCTGAGCTGGGACGAAATCGCCCGCACGTCGCAAGCTATCGGCGATGTGAATACCCTGCCCCTGGAGCTACAGGGGCTGACGACGACAGTAACCACACCCTCGATCTACGCACTGGGCACGGTGACCATGGTGGTATCGTTTCTTGTGATGGGACTGGCCGTGGGGCTGTCCACCCTGTTGGCCAAGCGCCAGCAAGCAAAGCGGGACACATGAGCGAATTTGTTGCACTGACAGAGAACGAAATCTACGAGCGCATGGTGGCCACCATCCTGGACCACCGACTGCCGCCCGGGACCAAGCTAATTGAAGAAAAGCTGGCGAGTGCATTCGGTGTCTCGCGCACCCGCATCCGCCCGGTGCTGGTGCGCCTGGCCAACGAACAGATCGTGACCCTCACCCCCAACCGTGGCGCTATGGTGGCGCAACCCACCGAGAAAGAAGCGCGCGAAGTCTTTGAGGTGCGCCGCATGATTGAGCCCACGCTCATCGAATGTTTTATTGCGAGCGCCACGGCGAACGACATTACCACCCTCACGCAGTGCATCAATGACGAAGAGGCCGCGCGCGCCAGTGGCGACATGCGCCGTGCCATCCGACTCTCGGGGGACTTTCACCTGCACATTGCCAACGCCTCGGACCACCAGACGCTGGGGCGCATCTTGCGGGAGCTGGTGTCACGCACCTCGTTGATTTTGATGACCTACAGCGACAACCATGTGCAGTCCAAAGCAGAGGCCACCTCGTGCGGCTGCCAGGAACACCGCGCCCTGCTCGATGCCATTCGCTTGCGCGACCCGCGTGAAGGTGCCCGCCTGATGCGTGAGCACCTTGCCTTGCTGGAGCAACAGCTGCAGTTCAAAGAGACGGTCGAAGACGCACCGGATCTGCTCTCTCTGTTTGGCGGCACCGGCAGCATAGGTACCTGATCGCGATGCGACGCTTGCTGGTTATCAACCCGAACACGACGGAGTCCGTCAGCACCTTGCTACAGCACCATGTGCAAGGAATTGCCGGCCCGCACATTCAGGTCGATACCGTGACGGCCCGCTTTGGTGCGCCCTATATCGCTTGCGAGGCCAGCTATGTGGTCGCCGGCCACGCTTTGCTGGACGCATGGGCCGCGGACCAGTGTGCAATGCCGCAGGCCTTGCCGGATGCGGTGCTGATCGGTTGCTTCGGCGACCCGGGGCTCTGGGCTTTGCGCGAAGGCAGTGCTGCGCCGGTGACCGGGCTGGCAGAGGCTTCATTTTTTCAAGCGCGTCGCCACGGCGGCTTTGCAGTCGTCACGGGGGGCGCCAAGTGGCGACCCATGTTGGAGCGCTTGGCATGGGGCTTGGGTGTTGCAGAACACGTGGTCGCTATCCACACGGTGGCGCCCAGTGGTGTGGAGCTGGCCAACAACCCGGCGTCTGCAATTGCGCTGCTGGCACACGCCTGCCAAGAGGCTGCCCAAGACACCTCGGTAAAAACAGTCGTGTTGGGCGGCGCGGGTCTGGCGGGCATGGCTGCGCAAGTGCAACCCTACGTGTCACTGCCCGTCATCGACAGTGTGACAGCGGGTACAGAATACGCACTCTCCATGCCAATGCCCTCAGCCGCTGGCAACCGGTTCGCAGTGCAATGGCGCCATGTATCCGCAGAGTTAAGCGCCCTCGGCCAGACGTAAGCAAGTGGCCGCAGGTGTAAAGACCTGTAATCAGCGTCATCCGGGCAGACATCCACGCGTTGAAAGTGCATAAACCGTTACTTTTAACGGTACGGGCCTCGCCCCTTGTTGCATGTTGAACTTGTCTACCTTCCGTCGTGCCTTTACACATTCCCGTTGGATGGCGGCCCCCCTGATGGCTGCAGCCTTATGTGCCGCGCCACTGTCGCACGCCAGTGACTGGACGCCCATCCTGGGCGGTGGTGCTGGTGCAGCGGCTGGCGCTGTGCTGGGGCAAAGTGTCGGTGGCAAAAACGGCGCAGTGATTGGTGGTGCTATCGGCGGCGCAACAGGTGCGGCCGTGACCTCGCCCGGACGCAACCAGAGTGGCGCCATGATTGGCGGTGCGGTCGGTGGTGCTGCCGGTGCGGCAGTGGGCCAATCGGTCGGTGGCCGTTCAGGCGCCGTGGTGGGGGCTGGTATTGGCGGCGCTGCGGGCACGGGTATCGCACGCGGCATGAACGACCATGCACAAGCCGAACGTTATGCACA
>JAIXVK010000115.1 GCA_027483085.1 Comamonadaceae bacterium
ATGCCGGTCCGCGTGCTGGTCATGGGCACTGCGCAAACGCCTTCGCTGGATGCCGTACTGGAACTCAGCGGTAAAACAAAAGTTTTGGAGCGACTTGCTAAAGCCTGAAAAACTTGTATATAATTTGAGGCTCGGAAGTTGATAACAAAGCTAACCAAAAATTAGCAATGTCATCAGGAAATTGGGGGTATAGCTCAGCTGGGAGAGCGCTTGCATGGCATGCAAGAGGTCAGCGGTTCGATCCCGCTTACCTCCACCAATTCTTCTGAAGCGGATTAGTTCCAAGGTTTTGACCCTATCGTCTAGAGGCCTAGGACATCACCCTTTCACGGTGAGTACCGGGGTTCGAATCCCCGTAGGGTCGCCAAGTTTTACCGCAAGGTAAACGGCAACAAGTCGGTAACAGCTTCTGCAAGGAAGCGACTTGGCTCCGAGTCGAAAGACACAGAGCGAATGGTTACCGCTACCAGGAGTGGTAGTTCAGTTGGTTAGAATACCGGCCTGTCACGCCGGGGGTCGCGGGTTCGAGTCCCGTCCACTCCGCCAAATTCAAGAAGCCGTTGCATGTACTTGCAACGGCTTTTTTGTTTTCTCTGGGCCCTTCAGCCGGGGTTGCACAATCAAGCTATGTGGATACATCGACTTTCTCGCACCACCGGACATCAGCGCTTGGTGATCGGCGCCTGTGTGGGGGCCGTGGCAGCGGTGGTCCCCAGCCCTTGGCCCATCGAACTGCAGGGGCTGATCGCTTGGATTTGTGGTGCCAGCACCTATTTGGTCTTGGCATGGCGGTTGGCGATGGTGTTTAACGCGGAGAGCACAAGGTCGCGTGCGCAATCGCAGGATCAGCCCAGTGTGATCTGGTTCAGCCTGTTGCTTTTGTCTGCATTCGCGAGTGTGGCGGCCATTGCGATGCTCTTGTCCAATAGCCGCGACATGGCATTGCTGACACGGGTGGACCATGTTTTGGTGTCTCTATTGGCGCTGATGAGCTCGTGGCTGCTGATGCAATGCATTTTTGCCTTTCGCTATGCGCATCTGTACTACCAGACCGAGCTCAAAGGTCACCCCGCGGGCGGTGGTTTGCAGTTTCCGGGTGTTCTGCCGCCCGACTATTTCGACTTTTTGTACTACGCCCATGTGGTGGGCATGACATCGCAAGTGTCGGATGTGGTGGTGACATCCCGGCCCATGCGCCACCTGACGCTGTTGCACAGTCTCGCGGCCTTTGCCTTCAATATGATGGTGTTGGCCTTGAGTGTGAATGTGATGGCCGGGCTGCTTTAGTCACCCGGCGGCAAAGGCGCCTTGCCCCAGGACAGCAAGCCCGTGGAGAGCGAGGTGCCCAACATGATGACTGCGCCGCACAATCCCATCCACAAAGTGACCGACTCCCCGAGCAGCACTACGCCATACAAAATGGCGAATACGGGAATAGCGTAGGTGACAGACAAGGCGCGCGACGGGCCTGTGCGCTCGATCAGGCGGAAAAAGATCACATAGGCGAGGCCGGTACACACCACGCCGAGAGCAATCACTGCTCCCCACGCTTGCAGGGGCGCAGGTGCGGAGGGCCAAGCCCAGATGGTCAGCGGCAACAAAGCTATGGACGCGCCCAATTGGCTGCCGGTAGCCAGCACCAAAGACGGTACGCCCGGCAAAAAGCGGCGGGTGAAGCTGGCAGAAATGCCGTAGAACAGGCAGGCAGTCAAACAGGCGATCACGGCCAATGCGCTGGAGCCTGCCTCGCTAGCACCAGCGGAGTCGCGGTTCAGTGCCAGCATGGCCACCCCTACAAAGCCGACCACCAGACCCAGAACCCGCGAGCCCTGCAATTTGTCTCCCAACCACCACCAAGCGATAGCAGCACCGAACAAGGGCACGGTGGCATTAAGCAGGGCCGACAAGCCGGTGGAAATGGACAGCAGCGCCCACGACAGGCAGGCAAAAGGGATAGCGGAGTTCAGCACCCCCACGGTAAAGCACAACTTCCAATGGCGGCGCAGGGCGGGCAACTGGCCCCGCAACGTGAGCAAGGGCAGAAGAAACAGGCTGGCAATGCACACACGCAAACCCGCAGTGGGCAATGCACCAAACGCCTTGCCGCTGGTGCGCATGAACAGGAAGGACGCGCCCCAAATGGCGGCCAGCAGCACAAAATCGAAAACCCACTTCTTGGCGGCGGGCGAGGGTGGGGTTGTGGAGTTGACGCTCACTCAGGGCTTTCGTTGTTCGAGGTTCAGTAATGCTGCCTTGCGGTCCAGGCCGCCGGCGTACCCGGTCAGGTTGCCGTTGCTGCCCAGCACGCGGTGACAGGGCACCACGATGCTCAAGGGGTTACGCCCCACCGCAGCAGCCACCGCACGTACGGCGGCGGGCTTGCCGATCTGCTGGCTCAAGGTGGAATAGCTGATGGTAACGCCGCAGGGAATCGCCAACAGTGCCTGCCAGACGGATTGCTGAAACACGGTCCCGCTGCTGAAGTCCAGCGTCATCGAAAAGTGGGTTCGCTCGCCGGCAAAGTACGCGGCCAATTGGGCCTGCGCTTCGGTGGTGCTGGGGTGAGGGGCGAACTGCAGTCCGGTGATGTCCGGGTAGTGCTTCTGCGCATCGAACCAGACCCCGAGTAGTCCGGCATCATGGCCCGCGAGCAGCAAGGGGCCCAAAGGGCTGATCCAGCGGGACAGGCGTGCAGTAGTGGGGATTTTCATGAATTAGGCCTCTGGCGCTGATCAACTATGCGCGAGTAGCTATGTTTTTGATAGTGAATGCCATGCCCGCACGGTGGCATAGCCCCGCCAGGGCCGCCAGCGTTGCGACAGTGCTTCCGCCGCAGCAGCGGGGTTACTGGCCTCGCGCACGCCCAGCGCAGACTGCAACGCGACATCACCCGAAGGAAACGCATCCGGCCAGCGCAGCGCCCGCAAGGCGATGTAGTGCGCGGTCCAAGCGCCAATACCGGGCAGGGACTGAAGCTTCGCGATGGTGGCCGGTACATCACCGCCGGGTTGCAGGTGCAGTGCGCCTGACAGCACCGCGTGGGCCAACGACAGGATGGCTTGTTGCCGTTGCTTGACGATGCCCAAGCGGCCCAAAACATCCGGCGACAGTGCAGCGAGCGTGGCGGCGTCCGGAAAGCAACGCTCCAAGCCTTCAGGCGCTTGGGCGAGTGGAATGCCGCAATGGTCCACCAGCCGTGCGGTCAGGGTGCGGGCAGCCTTCACGGTGATTTGCTGGCCCAAGATGGCGCGCACAGCCAGCTCCAGCCCGTCCAAGGTGCCGGGCACCCGCATGCCTTCACTCCCCGTGAAGTCGGGGCACAACACCGGGTCCATCGCAGCCGGGTCTGCATCCAGATCCAGCCAGGCGCGCATGCGGGTCAGTACTACTGGCAGCGCGCTGGCCAGCGACTCGCTGATGCGCAGCTTCACCCGGTGTTGTTCCTCGGCCCATCGCGCCTCAACCCAGCCGCGCAGCATGGTGCCTTTGTGGGGCAAGCTGATAGAGCGCCGGATCAATCCCTTCGCTGCGTCCACCGATTCGACGCCGGCAATAGCGCGATGGGCAAAGAAATCCAGCAGGTGATTGACGTTGAAGGGCGGGCGGTAGGCCGCTTGGAATCGGAAAGCGGCGGCCTCAGGCGCCAGGTCGCGCAGCGGATCGCCAACCTTTGCCGCTAATGCTGGCGACGAATGCGCGGGGCGGCTTATCGACTTGCGCAGCGCCGTAGGTTGTAGCCGGTAATGCTGCACAAAGACGGCGTTAAAGCGGCGCACGCTGGCAAAGCCGCTGAGCACGGCTACGTCCGCCACGGGCAGTCGCGTGTCGGTGAGGAGCTGCTTGGCAGTCAGCAAGCGGCGGGTCTGCAAGTAGCGAAGTGGCGTAATGCCCCAATGCGCCTCGAAGATGCGGCGCAAATGCCGGTCGCTAATACCCAGCCGGGCCGCGATGGCTGCGATGCCGGGGGCGTCATCGGGCTGTGCGGGGTGCTCCATCAGGTCTGCGGCTTGCATGGCGAGCATGGCGCTCGCGTCTTGTATGGTCCAGTGCAGGGCCGCGTTCTGCGCGGGTGCCAGCTCCGGGCGGCAGCGCAGGCAGGGGCGAAAGCCGGCAGCTTCTGCTTGGGCCGCGCGCTCAAAAAAGCGGCAGTTTTCTGGCTTGGGGGTGCGCACCCGGCAGACCGGCCGGCAGTAAATGCCCGTGCTGGTCACCCCAGTAAAAAAGCGGCCGTCTAAACGGGCGTCCCGCGCCTGCAGCGCCAGATAGCGGCCAGCGTCATCTGCTGGAGGCTCTGGCGCAAGGTTGGCAGGGGGCTGGGTGGAGGGCATGCGGCCGATGATACGCAGCGCCGCCCGCCGGAGTAGCCGTTTCCGGACATGTGCCTGCCGCCTACAATCCAGCCCACCCGCCAGAAGGCG
>JAIXVK010000067.1 GCA_027483085.1 Comamonadaceae bacterium
ACCGGACACAACACCGGGAAACTCGACTTGGGGCTTCTGGCCAAAGCCGGCTTGCGAAAAGGTTTGCCACATTTCGCTCGCGGGCATTTGCATGGCCAGCTTGGTCGTTCCCACGTTGCTGGAAACTTGCAGAACCTGCTCTACCGTCAACATCCCGTGGGGATGAGAGTCGCGGATCGTCGCGCCCGTGATCGTGATAGTGCCGGGGGCCGTGTCGATCATCGTGGTCGGCTTCACCCGCCCGGTTTCGAGCGCCAAGCCCACCGTGAAGGGCTTCATGACCGAACCGGGCTCAAAGGTATCTGTCAAAGCGCGGTTGCGCAGCTGTTCACCGGTCAGGTTCTTGCGCTTGTCAGGCGTGTAGCTGGGGTAGTTGGCCAAGGCCAGCACCTCGCCGGTGATGGCGTCCAACACTACCACGCTGCCGGCTTTGGCTTTGTGAGTGGTCACTGCATCCCGCAGCTTCTGGTACGCAAAAAACTGCACCTTGCTGTCGATGCTGAGCTGCAAATCTCGCCCGGGCACCGGCGGCACCACCTCGCCCACATTCTCGACCGCCCTACCCAATCGGTCCTTGATCACATGGCGCATACCAGCACGACCGAGCAGCTCTTTGTTGAACATCAGCTCAACGCCCTCTTGACCGTTGTCTTCCACGTTCGTAAAGCCAACGATGTGGGCCGCAGCCTCGCCTTCCGGGTACTGGCGCTTGTACTCTTTGCGCTGGTAAATACCCTTGATGTTGAGCTCGGCTATTTTTTTAGCGATGTCCGCATCGACCTGCCGCTTGATCCAGACAAACGTTTTGTCTTCGTCAGCCAGCTTTTTGGACAGCTCCGCCACGGGCATATCCAACAACTTGGCCAGCTGCGAGAGCTGGCCTTTTTCGAGATCGACATCCTCAGGAATAGCCCAGATGCTGGGCGCGGGTACGCTGGACCCCAGGATCAATCCATTGCGGTCCAGAATGCGGCCGCGATCCGCGGGGAGATCGATCGTCCGGGCAAAGCGCACTTCGCCTTGCTTAATAAAAAAATCATTGGCATACACCTGGATGTAAGCCGCCCGGGCCACCAACCCGGTAAAGCCCAACGCAATGGCGCCCACCACAAACTTGCTGCGCCACACAGGGGTGCGGCTGGCCAGCAAGGGGCTGGAGGTGTACTGGATGCCCCGGCGTGTCACTCGGCACCTTTCGTCGGCACAGAGGCTTCGGCAGCGGCTTTGGACGCCGGTGCGGTGTAGGTCACATAGCTGGTGATGGCAGGTGTCACCTGGCGCATCTGGAGCTTGTCGCGTGCGAGCTGCTGCACCCGCGCAGAAGTGGCCTGCTCACGCTTGGCCACCTGCAAGCGCCCGAACTCCGTCTCAAGGCGACGCGAATCAGCACGCGCCTTGTCCAACTCAGTGAACAGGCGGCGGGACTCGTATTGCACGCCGACCAGGTACAGGGCGCTGATCACGACCGCCAACAGCAGCACGAGATTGATGCGGATCATGCGGGCATCCTCTGCGCCACACGCAGAATGGCGCTGCGGGAGCGAGGATTTGCAGCGACCTCCTCAGCCGACGGCTTGATACGCCCAAGCGCCTTGAGCTTCATGACCTTGGGTGCGGCAAAAGGGGCACGCCGGTCATATTCATCTTTCGAGTGTTTGGCAATAAATTGCTTGACGATCCGGTCTTCCAGCGAATGAAAGCTGATCACCGCCAGCCGCCCTCCGGGCTCCAGCACATCCAGACTGGCCTCTAGCGCTTGTTGCAACTCCTCAAGCTCGGCGTTGATGAAAATCCGAAAAGCCTGAAATGTGCGCGTTGCAGGGTTCTGGCCCGGCTCGCGGGTTTTGACCGTGTCAGCCACGAGTTGGGCCAGCTCGGAGGTGGTTGAAATTGCCCCCCGTTCCTGTCGGCGAGCAACAATCGCCTTTGCAATTGCCCCAGCAAACCGTTCTTCACCGTATTCACGTATCACCTCCGTGATTTGATTGATCTCGGCTGTCTCCAGCCACTGGGCAACACTCTCTCCGCGCGTGGTGTCCATGCGCATATCCAAAGGACCTTCGAAGCGGAAGCTGAAGCCCCGCTCCGGGCTGTCAATCTGGGGGGAGCTGACCCCCAGATCCATCAGAATTCCGCCCACGCTACCGCCTGCCAGAACTCCAAGATTGGAAAATCCTTCGTGACGGATAGAGAAGCGGGCATCGTCGATCAGCGCTGCTTGTGCCACAGCCTCCGGGTCGCGATCAAACGCGATCAAGCGCCCATCAGCGTCCAGGCGCGACAAAATAAGCCGGGAGTGGCCACCACGACCGAACGTGGCGTCGACATAGGTGGCTTGGGCCGCTGCGGCAAATGGAGTGCCGCCGTCACTGAACAAGGCATCAACCGCTTCGTTCAACAACACGGTGGTATGGATCCGGGGAGCTTCCACCGTCAGGCCTTAAAAAGAAAAGTCCTTGAAGACGTCGGGCATGTCACCCTGCATCGCCTTGGCCTCTTGTTCGTCGTAGGTCGCTTTGTCCCACAACTCAAAATGATTGCCCATGCCAAGCAGCATGGTGTCTTTGGCAATACCTGCAGACTCCCGGAGTTCTGGCGAGATCAGCACGCGGCCGGTGCCATCCATCTCGACATCCATGGCATTACCCAAAAAAATCCGTTTCCACCACTGCGCCGACATCGGCAATGCAGCGATACGTTCCCTGAACTTTTCCCACTCCGGACGCGGGAAAACCATCAGGCAGCCATGGGGGTGCTTGGTGATCGTGAGTTGTCCGGCAGCCGTCGCACTCAAGACGTCACGATGCCGTGTCGGCACCGACAGGCGACCTTTGGCATCAAGACTGAGAGACGAAGCCCCTTGGAACACGTAAAACCACCTTTGTACTGTGACAGCACTCAAACAGCAATTTCATGGCACTTTTCACCACTAAATTGCACTTTTTTGCACTGTATCAGCAAACGGCCTGATCGCAAGATGCCTTACGCGAATTTTTTCCAATGAAATCAAGGACTTAGAAGCGTTTCTAAAGGCGACGACGCCTTAAAAACCGTTCTAAATTAAGCACTTAGCAGATGCTCTGAAAGTGATGCTTGAAGGGACTACCGTTTATCCGCTTTTTCACAAATCACAGAATAAATCGGGACAAGTCTTCGTCCTGGCTCAGCGCCCCGAGACGCTCATCCACGTAGCGGGCATCGATCTGTATGGTTTGGCCACCCAGGTCTCCCGCATCGAAACTCACATCATCCAGCAAACGCTCCATGACTGTCGCCAAGCGGCGAGCTCCGATGTTTTCGGTTCGCTCGTTCACATCGAATGCGATCTGCGCAAGCCGGGTAATTCCATCCGCTGTGAACTCCAGCGACACAGACTCAGTGGCCAGCAAAGCTTGGTATTGCTTGATCAACGATGCATGGGTTTGGGTCAAGATCGCTTCAAAATCTTGAACCGACAAAGACTGCAATTCCACGCGGATCGGGAAGCGTCCTTGCAGTTCAGGAATCAGATCGCTCGGCTTGCTCAAATGGAAGGCGCCCGATGC
>JAIXVK010000150.1 GCA_027483085.1 Comamonadaceae bacterium
CCCGCACCGAGCCGGAGCAGGCCGGCTTGCGGCGCTTGGCTCTTAAGGCCCCGGCAGAGCAGGCCTATGTGGCGCTGTCCTTCAAGGTGCCCGGTCTGCGGCCGGAGGGGCTCCCTGCCGAAGCGACCGTGCCCATGGATGCGCCCAGCGAAGACGCTTTGGCCCTGACAGTGCTCTCTGCCGTGTTGTCGGGCTACGACGGTGCGCGGCTCCCGCGGGCCTTGACATTGACCGAGCCTTCGGTGGCCGACAGCGCCGGCGCCTATTACGGGCTAACGGCTCGTGGGCCACAGCTCTTCACGCTCTACGGGGTACCTGCGGCGGGCAAGACCGCGGCAGAGGTGGAGGCCGCCCTGCGCGCCCAGATCGCACTGGTGGCCAAGGAGGGGGTGACGGAGGCCGAGCTGTTGCGGGTGAAAAACCGTTGGGTTGCCGGTGAGGTCTACAAGCAAGACAGTGTGTTTAACCAGGCCCGCTTGTTGGGGGTGAGTTGGATCAACGGATTTGCCTTGGGCAGCGACACGGTGCTGCTGGAGCGGCTCCGCGGGGTGAGTGCGGCGCAGGTGCAATCCGCTGCTGCACGTTACTTCGGGGACGATGCGCTGACGGTTGCCACCCTGATTCCCCAGCCTTTGGAGATGGCGCGCAAGCCCCGGTCGCCGGCGGCCGGCATGCGGCACTGAGCACTACACGACACCATGAATACTCCTAAATTGATAGCTGCTCGCGCAATGATCACGGGCGCTATAGGCATTTTTTGTATAAATTTCGCGTGGGCGGGCATTCCCATCCAGCACTGGACGCAGCCCCAAGGTGCCCGGGTGTATTTGGTTGAGAGCCCGGCCATTCCGATGGTGGATGTGCAAATCGATCTGGATGCCGGCAGCCGGCGCGACCCGGCCGATCAGCCCGGTCTGGCGAATCTGATGGCAAGTAGCACCTCTAACGGTGTGCGCGCCAGCCATGCCGGCCCGGCGCTGGATGAAAACCAACTCAGCGAGGCGTGGGCGGATTTGGGCGCTTCTTTCGGTGGCAGCGCGAGCGCCGACCGGATGAGCTTCGCGCTGCGGTCTTTGACCTATCCCGATATCCTGGACCAAGCGGTGGCGCTGGCTGCCCGTCAGATCGGCGAGCCTGCATTTCCGGAGGCGCCTTGGTTGCGCGACCGGCCCAAGCTGATCGCCAGCCTCAAGGAGGCCAACACCCGGCCCGCCACACTGGCAGCCCGCGCTTTTAACCGCGCGGTGTACGGCAGCCACCCCTATGGTTATGAACCGACCGAGGCGAGCTTGCTCCGCACCCACGTGCAGCACATGCGCGACTTGCATGCCCGTGTTCTGCGGGCGTGTGCGGTCCAGGTCAGCATCGTGGGGGCGCTCAACCGGGCACAGGCCGACGCACTGGTGACCAAGTTACTGGCCCGCTTGCCCCAAGCCGGCTGTGTGAAACCATCGCCGGTGCCAGAGGTGCAGCCTTTGGCCGCTGCCAGTGACCAGCGGATTGCGTTTGCCTCTGCCCAGGCCCATGTGCTGGTGGGGCAACCCGGCTTCAAGCGTAACGATCCTGATTTCTTTGCGCTGACGGTGGGCAACCACATTCTGGGGGGCGGCGGTTTCACCGCACGGTTGACTGAAGAGGTGCGCGAAAAAAGAGGCCTGACCTACAGCGTGTACAGCTTCTTTGCGCCGGGTCTGCACGCAGGTGCCTTTACCGTCGGCCTTCAGACACGGCCCGACCAGGCAGAGCAGGCGCTGGCCTTGGTGCGGGAGGTGTTGAGCCGGTTTGTTGCGCAGGGCCCGTCTGACAAGGAGCTGCAAGCCGCCAAAGACAACTTGATGGGCGGCTTTGCACTGCGCATCGACAGCAACAAGAAGTTACTGGACAACGTGGCCAACATCGCCTGGAACCGCCTGCCGCTCGATTACCTCGACACCTGGACCCAGCAGATCGACAAGCTATCGGCGGCAGATGTGCGCGCGGCCATGGCCCGTGTGCTGCAGCCCGACCGGATGGCCACCGTGGTGCTGGGTGCGCCGGATCCGGTGCGGTAAGCTCACTCCATGAACGCCAAAGCTTCCTCTAAAACCCCATCTCCCCGCGGTGCTGCAGGCGCCGCCAAGCGCCCCCCACGCCCCCGGGCGGCTCAGACCCACGAAATCCGCATCATTGGCGGACTCTGGAAACGCACCAAACTCAAAGTCGCAGACAAGCCGGGCCTGCGCCCCACGCCCGACCGGGTCCGTGAAACCGTGTTCAACTGGCTGGGCCAGGACATGACGGGCTTGCGCTGTCTGGATGCCTTTGCCGGCACCGGCGCACTGGGTTTTGAGGCCGCCTCGCGCGGCGCCAAGCAAGTGACACTGATCGAGCAGGACACCGCCCTGATCGACCAGCTCAAAAAGACCCAATCCCAGCTCAACGCCGGCATGGTGCTCGTGCAACGCGGTGACGGCATTGCTGCGATCCGGCAGGCGGCACCCGCAAGTCTGGATGTGATTTTTATCGACCCACCGTTTGATGCACCCTTGTTTGAGCCCGCGCTGGGCGCCTGTGCCCATGCACTGGCCGCCGGTGGCTGGGTGTATCTGGAGTCCCCCGCCGCCTACACCGATGAGGCTTTGAGCGCGTATGGTCTGCGCGTCTACCGGCATCTGAAGGCAGGTGCCGTCCACGCCCACCTGTTGCAAGCGCTGGTCGCTCCCTAAGCCCCTTTGAGAAGGCCCTGCCATGCCCCAAGCCACGATTGCTGTTTTTCCCGGAACCTTTGACCCGATTACTTTGGGCCACCAGGACCTGATCCGTCGCTCATCCCGTCTCTTTGGGACGGTCATCGTGGCAGTGGCGGTTGCCCACCACAAGAAGACGCTTTTCAGTCTCGACGAGCGTTTGGCGATGGCGCGCGAAGTCTTCCAGCCGCTCGATAACGTGCAGGTAGAGAGCTTCAGTGGCCTGGTGCGCGACTTCGCAGTCGCCCATGGTGCCCGCGCCATGGTGCGTGGGGTGCGCTCGGTGACCGACTTCGATTACGAGGCGCAACTCGCCGGCATGAACAAGTCTTTAGCCCCTGATGTAGAAACGGTTTTCCTCACGCCGGACTCGCGTTTTCAATTCATCTCGAGTACGCTGGTCCGGGAGATTGCCACGCTCAAGGGCGACGTTGCCGCCTTCGTGGCCCCGGTGGTTCATGCCCGCTTGATGGACCGCCTGACACCCTGACTCTTCAAGGAGCCTGCCATGAAAGTCCTGTTGCCGGTTGACGGTTCGGAGTTGTCGATGGAGGCCGTTCACTGGGTGCTAGCCGCCCGGGACCAAGGCCTGCCGGTCGAGGTGGTGTTGGTCAATGTCCAAGAGCCTGCCAATCTTTATGAGCTGGTAGTGGCACACGACGCCGATGTGTTGAGCCAGGTCAGCACCGATGCCGGCATGCATTGCCTGGAGCCTGCCCGCGCTCTACTGAGCGCTGCCGGGGTGGAATGTGTTTGCGAAGTCGCGACCGGCGACCCGGCGCATATGGCTATTGAGGTCGGTGAACGGCATGGCGTCGATCTGGTGGTGATGGGGGCTGAGAGTGCCGGGGCACTCGGGTCCGGTTTGGTCGGATCAGTCGCCAATGAAGTGCTGCGGACCAGCACAGTGCCGGTGGTGATCGTCAAACTCCCCGCTGACGACGAGGGCTTGAGCCCCTGAGGCGATAATCCTGCCATGGAGCGCGAACTGCTGTGGCACTGTTAATTACCGACGAATGCATCAACTGCGATGTATGCGAGCCCGAATGCCCGAATGAGGCCATCTACTTGGGTGAGCAGATTTACGAAATCGATCCGCATAAATGCACCGAGTGCGTTGGGCATTTCGACGAGCCCCAGTGCGTACAGGTGTGCCCCGTGTCTTGCATTCCGGTGAACCCCGATTTCACCGAAAGCAAAGAAACTTTGATGCAAAAGTA
>JAIXVK010000051.1 GCA_027483085.1 Comamonadaceae bacterium
CGCGGGCGGGCGCTCACCAGCATGGCCAGGGTGTCCACGCTGTAGAGGTGCATGTTCTCGGTGCCCGGCACTACGGCACAGCCGAAGTCGCGCACCGGGCTGGCGCCCCAGGCCATGAGCTCGCCTTTGGCCCAGTCGCCCATGATCATCATGCCGGCGTTATCAGCCATAAGCTCGCGGGTGCTTTCGGTCCAAGGCCGCTCCACAGGGGCTTCGGTCGCCAGCGCGCGCAGCCAGCGCAGGCGTTGCAGGGCGCGCTCCACCCGGGCGTCCATCCAGGCGCTGCTCTTGCGCTGCACGATGAGCTCGCGGTAAAGCGCAGGGCCTGCGTCGCCGAGCAGCACGGTTTCAAACACGGTGGCAATCTGCCATGGCTCGTCGCTCCAGGCCAGTGGCCGTATGCCTTTGGCCTGCAGTTTGCGGGCGGCCATTTCAAACTCGGCCCAGGTGCGAGGTGGCGTGAGGCCCAGCTTGCCGAAGACCTTGCGGTTGTAGAGCAGGGTGTTGATGCGCTGAATGCCCAGAGGCGCGGCAATCACATCGCCTTTGTAGGTGACGAGTTCAAGCACCGTAGGAAACAACACCTGTGACCAGCGCTGGCGCTGCGCCACCGCGTTGAGCGGCATCACCAATCCGATATCGGCCCAGTCGGTGAGGGTGGTGCCAATCAGCTGGGCAACGTCCGGCGGGTCGCCCATGAGCACCCGGCTCTTGAGCACTTTGACAGCCGCCATGCCCCCGCCACCGGGGATGGCGGCGTCTTTCCACTGCACGCCGGCCTGCGCCAGCTGCAGGGCCAGCTGGTCGGCAGCTTTGCGCTCGCTGGCCGAGGTCCACCAGTGCAGCACGTCCATGGGCACCCCCGTGGGCTGCGCCTGTGCGCTGTGCAGGCAGACACAACACAGCAGCAGGGTGGCGAGGCGGGCGAAACCTTTCATTTCCTGTCGATTTGTAATGTTGTGTATGCCTGCCCGTCCGCACCCCCGCCAGCGGCCTTAGCGGGGGCCGCGCGGCAGGTAATAAAGCGTAATGCGCAGGTGCGGTGCATGGCGAAAAAATCCAATGGAATCAACGACTTATCTTTGTAATCGGGCCTGCTGGGTGCGGTTTGATATTACAGGGGTCAAAGCATAACCTCCGCCCCACTGAACGGCTACCGCCATGCACGGAGCCGGCAGTTTCATTCAACAAATGATCAGGAGATTCCATGTCCCATTCCCTTCGCCTCGCCGCCGCTGCGGCAACGCTGGTTTGCAGCAGCATTGCAGGTGCCGGTACCCTCACCATTGAGAGCTGGCGTGTCGACGACAAAACACTCTGGGAAGACGTGCTGTTGCCCGCCTTTTACAAAGCCAACCCCGGCATTACCGTCAAGTTCGCGCCCACCGCGCCGCCTGAGTACAACTCGGCCCTGAATGCCCGCTTGACCGCTGGCACCGCAGGTGACTTGGTGACCTGCCGCCCGTTTGACGTGTCCTTGGACCTGTACAAGAAGGGCCATTTGGACAAGCTCAACGGCAATGCAGCCCTGAAGAACTTCCCCGAGTCCGCCCAAGTGGCGTGGCAGACCGATGACGGCAAGGACACCTACTGCGTGCCCATGGCGTCGGTGATCCACGGCTTCTTCTACAACAAGAAGGTGTTTGCCGAGCTGGGCCTGAACCCGCCTGTGACCGAAGCCGATTTCTTCAATGTGCTGGACAAGGTCAAGGCCGCCGGCAAGGTCGCGCCAATTGCCATGGGCACCGCCGACCAGTGGGAAACCCACCAGATCGTGTACACCGGCATCGGCCCGAACTACTGGAAGGGCGAAGAAGGCCGCAAGGCGCTGATCGCCGGCAAGAAGAAGTTCACCGACCCCGAGTTTGTGAAAACTTGGGACGTGATGGGCAAATGGGCCAACTACCTGCCCAAGGGCTACCAAGCCCAGACCTATGGCGATTCGCAAAACCTGTTCGGCAGTGGCCGTGCAGCCATCTACCCCACTGGCTCCTGGGACATCTCGTACTTCGAGGGCAACAGCAAGGTCGAGTTCGGTGCCTTCAAGCCGCCCGTGGCCAAGGCCGGTGATCCTTGCTACATCTCGGATCACACCGACATCGCCATGGGCGTGAACAGCAAGAGCAAGAACAAGGCAGACGCCCAGGTGTTCTTGAACTGGCTGGCCAGCAAAGAGTTTGCCGACCTGTACACCAACAAGGTGACCGGCTTTTTCTCGCTCTCCAACCACGCGATTGATGTGAAGAACCCGGTGGCCAAGGAAATGATCGGCTGGCGCAAGCAGTGCAAGAGCACCATCCGCCTGAACGCACAGATCATGAGCCGCGGCACCCCGAGCATGGAAAACGAGTTCTGGAACGTGAACTCCCAGGTCATGAACGGAAAGATGGCGCCCAAGGATGCTGCTGCGCAGATCCAGAACGGCTTTGCCAAGTGGTACACGCCTGCCAAGTAAACCGCAGCGTGTGAGTCAGGAGTGCAGGCCGGTGGCTTGCACTCCGGCGGCGTCCCTTCAGTCGCCGCTTCCCCCGTTCTCCTTTGTCTCTTTGACCAACAAGGTCTCCCATGAAACTCGGCTTTTCCTGGCGGGTGCTGGTGTTTATCGCCCCGGCATTGCTGATCTACGCCACCTTCAGCGCGCTGCCGCTGATCGATACCCTGCGCTTGGGCCTTTACAGCGCAGACGACACCGGCCTACGCAGCTTCACCGGCCTCTCGAACTACCAGACCATCTTGAGCGACCCGCAGTGGTCGGCCAGCTTCTGGAATGCGATGGGCAACAACCTGAAGTTCTTCGGCATCCACATGCTGGTGCAAAACCCGGTGGGCTTGCTGTTGGCCGCCTTGCTGTCCTTGCGCAATGTGCGCTTTGCCGCCACCTACCGCACCGTGTTCTTTTTGCCAACGCTCTTGTCGGTGGTGATCATCGGCTTTGTGTGGCAGCTCATCTTGTCGCCGCTGTGGGGCGTGTCTGAGCGCCTGCTGACTTTTGTCGGATTGGGCGACTGGTTCGCGCCCTGGCTGGGGCTGGAGAGCTCGGCGCTGATCACCGTGTCGCTGATGTCAGTGTGGCAGTACATCGGCGTGCCCATGATGCTGATCTACGCCGCGCTGATTGCGATTCCGGAGGACATCATCGAGGCCGCTGTGGTCGAGGGCGCCTCACCTTGGCGCATCTTCTGGCAGATCCGCTTGCCGCTCATCCTGCCCACGCTGGGGCTGGTGACCATCCTGACCTTCGTGGCCAACTTCAATGCGTTTGACCTGATTTACACGGTCAAGGGCGCAGTGGCAGGCCCCAACTACAGCACCGACATTCTGGGCACGTTGTTCTACCGCACCTTCTTCGGCTACCAGTCC
>JAIXVK010000268.1 GCA_027483085.1 Comamonadaceae bacterium
CCAACGTGACTCCGGCAAAAACACCGAAGCGATCGCAACATTCACACGGTTGACTGAAGACTATCCTGAGCTCCCGGAGCCCTATAACAATCTGGCAGTCCTGTACGCCGGTCAAAGTCGATTTGACAAAGCGCGTACCGCCCTTGAGATGGCGATCCGCACCAACCCCAGCTACACCACGGCCCACGAGAACCTGGGGGATGTGTATGCCAAGTTGGCTAGCCAAGCCTACGGAAAGGCATTGCAACTCGATGCGAACAACGCAGCGGTGCCGCCAAAGCTCGCTCTGATCCGCGAGCTGTTTAATCCGGCCACATCCAAAGGCCAGCGTCCGGCGTCAACACTGTCTACCCCGGCACCCGTGGCGCCTCCACCCGTGGCCGCGCCGGCAAAGCCTGCCCCGGAGCCCGTGGTCAGCAAACCCGCAGCCCCCGCCGTACCGGCAGCGAACGCAACACCGGCGCAAACGGCAACAGCGGCAGCCGCCCCTGCTGCCCAACCTAAAGCCGAACCAGCATCAGGCGCAGATGCACGCAAAGACGTCGAAACTGCTGTACGGAATTGGGCGAAAGCATGGGCTGCCCGCGATATGAAGGGCTACTTCGCTGCCTACGGACGGGACTTTGATACACCAGGTGGTGTGAAGCGGTCTGCTTGGGAAGAAGAGCGTCGCCAACGCATTACCGGAAAGTCAAAAATCACGGTTACGGTCAGCAACCTCAACATCACTGTTAACGGCTCGAAGGCGACCGCGAAATTTCGCCAAGATTACAAAGCCAACGAGCTGGCAGTGTCCAGCCGGAAAGTTCTGGAGCTCACCAAAACTGGTGATCGCTGGCTGATTGTTCGCGAATCTGTTGGCAACTGAGGCGGCGGAGCACTGTCGGAACGTGTTCGATAGCCTTTTGCGCACATTGAAATCCAATGTGCCCCATATCCGCGCCTTTCTGTGGACCCTCCCGTTGTTTGCCGCAGGACTGGGTTTGTATCCAGGCGATGCATCGGCAAATCCTGTTAAGACTATTCAGGCTCAAAAACCGGCAGTTAGCCCAGCTTCGAAAAATCCTGCCAAGGACGACACTGGCGCTGCAGAAGCCCGGCTGATTGAGGTCTACGGCCTCATTGGGCGGGGTGAAAATCGGTCAGCCCTTCTTAAAGCAGAACGCCTTGCGGCAGACTTCCCCACTTTCCAGCTTGCACAACTGGTCTACGGCGACCTGCTGGCTTCACGGGTACGGCAGGTGACCACGCTGGGCGACGTTCCGCCTGCGATGGCCAAAAGCGCGAGCGAAGCGCTCAAGGAACTGCGTGAGGAATCCAGCAAGCGGGTGAAGGCGCTGAAAGAGCGGCCACCGACAGGCATGGTTCCTGCGCAGTTTCTGCAACTCGCCCCGACCACCCGCCACGCGATTGCAGTCGACGCCTCCCGGTCACGCCTGTATTTGTTTGAGAACTCAGGAAACGGCTTAACGCTGATTGCGGACTATTACATTTCCGTCGGAAAAGCGGGAATCTCCAAAGCCGTAGAGGGTGACCAGAGAACGCCTTTGGGCGTCTACTACATCACCAGCAATTTGGACCCCAAGACACTGAAAGACTTTTACGGGTCCGGTGCCCTCCCTATCAACTATCCGAATGTTTTGGATACGAAACGCGGGAAGACCGGCAGTGGCATCTGGCTGCATGGAACCCCGCCCACCCAGTTCGCCCGTGCACCCCTGGCAACGGATGGCTGTATCGTCCTTGCAAATCCGGACTTGGAGCGCATCATCAAAACAGTCGCGATCCGGGCAACACCGGTCGTGATAGCACCGCAACTGCAATGGGTGCCGGCGGTGAACGCGAAAAACGCCGCGAAGGGATTTGAAAGTGCCCTTCTCGCTTGGCGCAATGCGAAAACCGGCGGCAATGTGCAGCAGGTGCTGAGTTTCTACACCCCGGACTTCAATAGCAACGGGAAAACGCTCCAGCAATGGACTCCTTTATTGCGTGGAGAGATGGAAAAAATCAGGGGAAGAACGATCCAGCTGAAGGATGTCTCTTACCTCCACTGGATTGATAGCAACGAAACCATGGTGACCACCTTCGGCGAGGTGGCCGAAGGCTCCCGTATTGGCTGGACAAAGCGGCAGTACTGGAGCTACCAGAATGGTCAATGGAAAATTTTTTATGAAGGAATACTCTGATGCACGTGTGGATTCAACGAGGACTCAAGGCCCTGACCGTTTGCACCGCCCTGCTCTTGCAACAAGCAGCGGTGGCTCAAGATGTTGCCCCTAAAGTCGTGTTTCAAACGACCCAAGGCAATTTCACGGTGGAGGTTTATCCAGACAAGTCACCCAAGACCGTCGAAAACTTTCTGCGGTATGTGAAAGACAAGCATTACAACGGCACTATCTTTCACCGCGTCATCCCCAATTTCATGGTGCAGGGCGGCGGCTTCACGCCCAATATGCAGCAAAAAACGACCCGGGAGCCGATTCCCCTGGAAGCCAACAACGGTTTGAAGAATGACCGGGGAACTATCGCGATGGCGCGCACAGCCAACCCGCAAAGCGCGACCGCACAGTTCTTTATCAATGTGGTGGACAATCAAAACCTGAATGCACCTCGCCCTGATGGCCATGGCTATGCTGTTTTCGGCAAAGTCGTCCAGGGCATGGATGTGATTGACAAAATTCGTGGTGTTCCGACCACCAATGCAGGCATGTATCAAGATGTGCCACAAACCCCTGTCGTTATCAACTCGGCCACTTTGGCCCCTTAAATCATGAGCAATCCTCAAGTCGAACTCCACATCACCGGCTACGGCGTTATCACCATCGAGCTGGACCAAGAGAAAGCCCCCAAGTCCAGCGCCAACTTTTTGGCGTATGTGAACAAAGGCCACTATAACAACACAATTTTCCACCGCGTGATTCCGGGCTTCATGATCCAGGGCGGCGGCATGGAGCCGGGAATGGCACAGAAGCCAACCGACGCTCCTATCGAAAATGAAGCCAACAATGGCTTGAAGAATTCGACGTACACCCTGGCCATGGCGCGCACTGGCGACCCGCACTCTGCGACTGCACAGTTCTTTATCAATGTCGCTGATAACGGCTTCCTGAACCACACCGCACCCAGCATGCAAGGCTGGGGCTACGCTGTGTTCGGCAAAGTGATCGCCGGCTCTGAAGTGGTTGACAAAATCAAGGC
>JAIXVK010000143.1 GCA_027483085.1 Comamonadaceae bacterium
CCACAGACCGCGTCATGAACTGTCGGCAATTTGTCTTGGCCATCAAGCAGCAATTCACCCAAGCTGGTGGCAAACTCGCATTCCAAAGCGAGGTCACGGAAGTAGTCGCAGGAGCCCAGCCCATGGTCCGGCTTGCAAGCGGTGAGCAGCATGTGTTCGATCATGTGGTGTTGTGCACGTCCACTGCGCGAAACAAGATCACGCTCAGAACACCTGCTCTCAGCGCCATTGCAGAACTTAGCGCCTACGCCCTGAGCGTTGGCATTCGAGAGCCGCTGAACGCTCCGAAAAGTGCGGTACAGGACCACAAGACTGGAATCACCATCAGCAGACTCGGCAAACGCTTGCGCGTTTGCGGTGGCGCAGAACTCAATCGGGGCAGCGCGGGCGACCATGACAAACGGGTGATTGCACGACTTTTTAACGCGCTGGACCAATACTTCCCTGGAGCCGCAAACTATGCGGGTGGCAGTCAGGTGTGGCGCGGAAGTTGTGGCTACACACCAGACGGTCTCCCCTTGGTTGGGAACGCAGGTGCACCGGGAGTCTGGATCAACCTGGGGCACGGTGCCAACGGCTGGGGAATGGCAAGCGGATCCGCTCGATTACTATGCGAACAGATAGAGGGGCGTCCAGCCAGCCTTTCGGGCGATTTCCTTCACCCGCTGAGGTTCAACCGCTAATCGATTGCCTCCATTCTCTAAACAAGACAGACACCATAGGGGAAACGCATGAGCCCGGAACTTACGCAAAAGCTCACCGCGGCTGTGGACAAAATGCCCGCATTCCCCAAAAGCGTAGAAAAAATCCTGGTGCTCACGCGCAACGTGGACAGCACACCGAAGGATCTGGTTGATGTCATCGACAAAGACCCGGTTGTTACCGTCAAAGTCCTGAAGGTCGTGAACTCGGTGTACTACAGCCTGCCTCGTCAAGTGACCTCCATCGGGCATGCGGTCGTCTATTTGGGCTTCAACACTATCAAGAACCTTGCCCTTAGCATTGCGGCCATCGGAATGCTTCCACAAGAAAACAAGGCGGGGTTTGATGCGCAGGCTTACCTGCTCCATTCACTTGCGACGGCAGGTCTCGCAAAGAAACTCGCCAATAGAGTTCAGGACGCCGATCCTATGGATTGCTTTATCGCCGGCCTGCTGCACGATTTTGGGAAAGTCGTTTTTGCGCAATTTATGCCCGAAGAATTCAAACTCGCCTTGGAACGAAGTGCAAATGATGGTTCTTCATTGCATACCGCGTTGCAAGCCACGATCGGGGCAGACCATTCCATCGTGGGCGCCATGCTGGCAGAGAAATGGCGCTTCGCCCCCGCACTGGTTGAAACAATCAGGCATTTGTCGCCCCACAACTTCAAAGACACTGACATGATTGCTTGTGTATTTGCTGCCAACCAAATCAGCAAGCGCTTGGCCTTTGGATTTGCAGGCAATCACCGTATAGATGAACTTCCCACAGCGCTGCAAAAGCGACTGGGTGGAACACTAGATGAAGTCATAGCGTCATTAGGCGACCCGAGGGCGATCTTCGAAGAGGCGCAAGTGTTCGCAACGTTGTAAAAGGACTCGCGTATGAAAGTCAGGTTTTGGGGCGTGCGGGGAAGCATTGCCTCGCCGGGGCCTCACACAGTGCGCTACGGCGGGAATACCACCTGCATTGAAATTCGCACCGACAACAATGAGCTGATCATTCTGGATGCGGGCACCGGTATTTTCCCCCTGTCCCAAACACTGCTCGCCGAGATGCCGATTACAGCCAACGTGCTGATTACCCACTCACACTGGGATCACATCCAGGGGCTGCCCTTCTTTATCCCGAATTTCATCCCCGGGAATACACTGCGCCTTCACGGCGGCTTTGACCCCGTATCGGGCAAAGGCATTGAGCAAGTGATGTCTGTTCAGTTGCAATACAGCTATTTTCCTGTCCGCGAGGAGGAAATGAAAGGGCGGATTGAATACGTGACTCTGTCCCCGGGGGAGCCGGTACAAGTCGGCAGCGCGACGGTAACGCCTTGTCTTCTCAATCACCCGGTAGTGGATTTCGGCTATCGAATCGACTGCAACGGTAAATCGGTTTTTTTTACCGGTGACCACGAACCCCCCTACAACATCTACGACCCTCAAGATGAAGGCTACGCGGCCTATCAGAGCCTTGTGGACGAAAAGAACCGTGCAATCGTCGAGGCCATTCGCGGCGTAGATGTGCTGATCGCAGACACCTCGTACACCGCAGAGGAATACCCTGCCAAAAAAGGCTGGGGGCATGGCACCTTCGCCACGAGTATTGAACTCGCCCAGCAGGCTGGAGTCCAAGTGCTTTTCTGCACCCATCACGAACCCACTCGTAGCGATGATGCGCTGGAAAGCGCCTTCGCAAAAGCACTGAGCCAACGCGGCGCACCCCAACAAGGGCTTGACATACGATTGGCTCGCGAAGGTGATACCTATGAGTTTTGAGTGGATCGCAAGCCACCAAAGCGCCAAACCGACCACAGAAATACCTCTGCTCTCCAGCGCTGACATACGCGCAATCGAAGCATCTACCGAGCCGGTCATCGGCCAACCTGGCTTGATGGAGCAAGCCGGACTAGCGATTGCGCGCTGGGTGCTCGCTCAAGCCCCACACGCGCAATTTTTTTGGATCGCATGTGGCAACGGCAATAACGGTGGAGATGGCGCTGAAGCTGCCATCCATCTCCATCGCTGGGGCAAAACCGTATACGTAAGTGCTGTCAAAAGCCCAAAAAGCGCTCCTGCCGATGCGTCCAGGGCTTGGGCCCGTTTGCTCGGTGAAGGCATCGCAGTGCACCATGAGGCGCCAGATAGCTGGGATGTTTGTATAGACGCCCTCCTCGGCATCGGACTTCAACGCCACCCTGAGCCACTTTATGCGGAGTGGATCAAACGCATCAATCAAGCAGCAAAGCCCACCTTCGCGATTGACGTCCCGAGCGGCCTGGATGCCGACACCGGTTCTACGTTCGAACCGGTGGTGCAAGCGTCTGCCACATTGAGCCTTGTTGGGTTGAAACCGGGATTGTTTACCCACCAAGGTCGGGATGTATGCGGTGACATCTGGCTGCACAAACTAGGGACGGAGAGCACGACTGAAAACATCCGGTGCACATTGAACCCGACACCCAAGCCCCTCCCCAGACCCCACGCAAGTCACAAGGGAAGCTTTGGAGATGTCGCGATCGTGGGCGGGGCACTTGGCATGCAAGGTGCCGCAGTTTTGGCGGCTTGCGCCGCCTTGCACGGGGGTGCCGGCCGGGTCTTTCTCGCTTGCCTGAACAGCGAAGGACTACAAGGCTTGGGTATCCCGCCCGATATCATGCTGCGCAGCCACGACACGCTGCCACACCAAGGCCTTACGGTCGTTGCGGGCTGCGGGGGTGGGCACGACATCAGCCTCCAGTTACCCCACTGGCTAGAGCTTGCAGAGCGCTTGGTCATCGATGCTGACGCACTGAATGCGATTGCAATCAGACCAGACCTTGCACAGGCACTTGTCCAGCGCCGCGCCGACACCACGGTGATAACGCCTCACCCGCTGGAAGCAGCGCGCTTGCTTGGATACAAGGCCACCCAGATCCAAGCCAACCGGCTCGACGCGGCCCAGAGATTGGCGGAAACGTTTCAATGCACGGTCATCCTCAAAGGGTCTGGCAGTGTGATCGCAGCCCCGGGCAGAACGCCCCGCATCAACCCCACCGGAAACGGCCGCCTCGCCATCGGCGGAACGGGCGATGTACTTGCTGGCCTAACCGGCACACTCTTTTCACAGCGCAGCACAGCTTGGGAAGCCGCGTCAGAAGCTTGCTATATCCATGGGCTGTTGGCAGACCATTGGCCACCGCAAACAACCTTGACTGCCAGTCGTCTGATCGAGCACCTATAAAAAAAGCTGCTAGCCCCCAATTCATAAGGACTAGCAGCTCCTATTTTTATAGCAGCGTTATGAGCAGCCCTTATCGCCGTTTCTTCGCCGTTTTTTTCACCGAAGGTGCTATTTTGTCTGCAGAACGGCTACTCTTGGTCGCTTTTGCTGCTGACCGTTGCTGCCTGACTTTGCCCTTGAAGATCGGCGAGTGCGGCGGATCCAGATCTGGGCGATCACCGAATTCAGCACGCCCCGATTTAGAATCACGGGGATGCCCTTTGTCGGCAGGCATCTTGGGAAGAGGACCCTGACCTTCTTGGACCAATCGGAAATCGATCTTGCGACCATCCAAATCCACACGACTCACTTGGATACGAACCCGGGTACCGATCGCATAGCGAATACCTGTCCGCTCGCCGCGTAGCTCCTGCCGGGCTTCATCGAAACGGAAATACTCCCCGCCCAACTCGGTGATATGAACCAAGCCCTCTACGTACATGGCATCGAGCGTCACGAACAAGCCAAACGTGGTC
>JAIXVK010000484.1 GCA_027483085.1 Comamonadaceae bacterium
AGAGCTCAATCAAAGAGAAAATTGATTGATAGTTGATTTGATAGTCAAAACACGCAGATAAAAAAAAGCCCATGATTTACATGGGCTTTTTTCATTTTTTGGCGGAAACGGAGGGATTCGAACCCTCGATGAGGCTCTACACCCCATACTCCCTTAGCAGGGGAGCACCTTCGGCCACTCGGTCACGTTTCCTAGCAGCCGGAATTATCGCATGAGTCTGGGCGCTTTTTTCCAAACTCGCGTACCTTCATCACAAAAGCTTGCCTGAGAGCCACATTTCATCGGCGCGCAAGCACCTATTCACGCTCTTTCAACCAGACCAACGTACTTCCCCGCCGCTGTACATGGCCAGAGCCGACCTTCAAATGAATGCGATGGCCTCGGGTGGTGCAGGCCTTAATCTGCCGCAACAGCTCGGATAGCTGTGCCGCTTGCGGTATCTCGCCATACAGCGTTTTAAGCCAATGGCGAATGACATTGGCTTGGCGCGCAACAGATATGGCTTGCAAAGGCCGGATCAGCGGCAATTGCATCTCGGCGTGCGCAATCTGGCTCCAGTCTTCAGATGCCAGCTCCTCCAAAAGCGTGTTCGCTTGCGCAGCGTGTCGCGCACTGCGGGTGAAGGTATCGCGAAACTGCGGAAATACCGCTTCCAGTGCCGGCATCACTTGGGCCCGGATGTGGTTGCGGGTGTAACGGACATCCGCGTTGGTGGGGTCGTCTACAAATGACTCGCCTTGCTGCGCCAACCACTCACGCAGTGTCTTGCCGGCGACCTGAAGCAGCGGCCTGTGAAAATGCAAACCGCCACGCTGCCAGTGTGCCGGCATTCCACTGAGGCCTGCGACGCCCGCCCCGCGGCTCAGCGCCAGCAGCATGGTCTCGACCTGGTCATCTGCATGTTGGGCCAGTGCTATCGATTGAATAGCATCTCCCGCAATCCTGATGCCGACTAGAGACTCAAAAGCCTTATACCGGGCGATGCGGGCAGCATCTTCAGGGCTTTGGCCCAGTGCCGGTTGGGCGGCCACCTTCGCAATGTGCAAAGGCACCGCCAGACGCGCACAGGTTTCTTGGCAATGCTGTTCAAACTGTTGCGCTGCAGACTGCAGACCATGATTCACATGAATTGCGACAACCTGCCCCGGCCACCGCGCTACACACGCCAACAGCAGCGCGGTGGAATCTGCGCCGCCACTGTAGGCTACCCCCAAAGGCAATGCGGGCCCGAAGGCCCGCATTGCGTGTTCAAGAGACTGTGTCATGCAACACGGCCAGGCATTTACTTCCCAGTAGCCTTGGTGTCGGTGAATCGGCCGTAGCTCTGGAGACGCTCGTAACGGCGATCCAGCAGCTCTTTGACCTTCAAGTCACTGATTTGGCGGTACGCATCGGCCAGCGCCCGCTTCAAGAAAGCAGCTGCCTGCTTGGTATCGCGGTGGGCGCCGCCTACCGGTTCATTCACAATTTTGTCCACCAAGCCCAATGCCTTGAGGCGGTGGGCTGTGATGCCCAATGCGTCAGCGGCCTCTTGCGCCTTTTCAGAGGTTTTCCAGAGGATCGAGGCACATCCTTCAGGGCTGATCACCGAGTACACCGAGTACTGCAGCATGATGACCTGGTCGGCCACCGAAATCGCCAGCGCACCGCCTGAACCGCCCTCCCCGATGATGGTCGTGATGATCGGGACCTCGAGCTGCGCCATTTCAAAAATGTTGCGGCCAATCGCCTCGGACTGTCCGCGCTCCTCGGCATCAATCCCCGGATAGGCACCGGGTGTGTCGACGAAGGTGAAGACCGGGAGTTTGAATTTTTCCGCCAGCTTCATGAGGCGCAAAGCTTTGCGGTAACCCTCGGGCTTGCTCATCCCGAAGTTGCGCAAGCCGCGCTCTTTGGTGTCACGCCCTTTTTGCTGGCCGACCACCATGCATGGCGTGCCATTGAACCGGGCCAAGCCACCCACGATACTCAGATCGTCCGCGAAATGGCGGTCACCATGGAGCTCCACGAAATGGGTGAAGATTTCGCCCACATAGTCCAAGGTGTAAGGGCGCTCTGCATGGCGAGCGATTTTGGTGATCTGCCAAGGGGTCAGGTCACTGTAAATGTCTTTGGTCAGCTGCTGGCTTTTTTTGCTCAGCTGGTCGATTTCCGCAGAAATGTCGACCGCGGACTCGTTTTGCACGTAGCGCAACTCTTCAATCTTGCCTTCGAGCTCCGCAATGGGCTGCTCGAAATCGAGGAAAGTCTTTTTTGCCAACGTTTTTCTCCTTCTTGCGGTACGAGCGCCCAAGCGCCCCACCCGTTAGTACACGACCGGTAAAGGGTCGAGAGACCGCCAAATATACCAAGTTGCAACACTGCAATATGGCGCCCAGGCTGCCGCGACTTCGCGTGCATCACTGCGGCTCACCACATCACCCGAAAAATAGTTCTGGCTGATGCCCGTGATCAAACCGGCGTCATCCAATGGCAGCACATTTGGGCGCATGAGGTGAAAAATCATGAACATCTCTGCCGTCCAGCGGCCTATACCGCGTATGGATACCAGCTCTGCGATGATTTCTTCATCGTCCATGCTGTCCCAATCTTTGACGTGCAAGGCACCATTGTCAAAGTGCAAAGCCAGGTCCACCAGATATTCGACCTTGCGGGCACTGAGGCCGGCGGCGCGCATGTCATCCACCTTGAGCTTCAAGACATTGGCGGGCGTCAGCTTCTTGGGCAGCAGGCTAAACCGGTCCCACACCGTTTGGGCGGCTTTCACCGAGATCTGTTG
>JAIXVK010000080.1 GCA_027483085.1 Comamonadaceae bacterium
CGTCGGCATGAACGAGCAAGGCCTGGCCCTTGCCGAAAAACTCAAAAGCTCACCTTACTCCAGGGTGGAGCTCGCCGGCTTTGTCGATAGCCGCAGCACTGACCGCCTGAACGCCAGCGCCCCCGTCCCCCTGCTCGGCAAACTCGATGAGCTCGCCACCCTGGCCAAATGCAACCGCATTCAGGTTATTTACCTCTCGCTCCCGATGGCCTCCCAGCCCCGGATCCTGCAAGTGCTGGACGAGCTCAAAGACACCACAGCATCCATTTACTTTGTGCCTGACATGTTTGTTACCGACCTGATCCAAGGTCAGCCCAGCGCTGTATGCGGCATGCCTGTGATCTCGGTCTGCGAAACCCCATTCCGCGGGACCAACGGCATCGTCAAACGCCTGAGCGACATTGTGTTTTCGATGGGTATCTTGACCTTGATTGCGCCGGTGCTGCTGGCGATTGCCGCGGCCGTCAAATTCACCTCGCCCGGACCCATCATCTTCAAGCAGCGCCGCTACGGCCTTGATGGCGAAGAGATTCTTGTCTACAAATTCCGCTCCATGAGCGTGACTGAGGACGGCGGCGTTGTCACCCAAGCCACCAAGAACGACAGTCGCATCACGCCCTTGGGCGCTTTTTTGCGCAAGACCTCGCTCGACGAGTTGCCCCAGTTCATCAACGTGCTGCAAGGCCGCATGAGCATCGTGGGCCCCCGCCCTCATGCAGTGGCCCACAACGAGCTGTACCGCAAACTCATCAAAGGCTACATGGTCCGCCACAAGGTCAAACCTGGCATCACCGGCTGGGCGCAGGTCAACGGCTACCGCGGCGAAACCGACACCCTCGACAAAATGCAAGGCCGTATTGACTACGACCTTGACTACCTCCGCAACTGGTCACTCCGGCTGGACATTCACATCATCTTGCGCACCGTGCGCTTGGTGGCCAAAGACCAACAGGCCTATTAATCCATGCGTAGTCACTACCTTCTCTTGCCAGCCAGCCTGGCACTGCTGGGCTCGGCCCCGGTTTTCTCGCAGCAAGACCCGCTGACCCTGAGCGCGGGCTACTCGGTGCAAACCGACAGCAACCTCTTTCGCCTGCCGTCTAGCACCAACCTGCAAAACACCATCGGCAAAAACAGCGCTTCTGAAACCATCGGCGTTACCACCGTCGGGCTGGGGTTCAACACCCGCCAGAGCCTGCAAACCCTGGCGCTCAACCTGAACCTGGTGGACTACAGCTACCAAAATTTCAGTTACCTCAACTTCACCGCCAACAACTACAACGCTTCTTGGGAATGGGCTGTCACCCCCAAGGTGACCGGCAAACTCAGCACCGACCGCAAAGAAACGCTCAATAGTTTTACGGACTCCACCAACGTCAAACAACGCAACTTGCGGCTGGATACCACCACCCGCTTTGACGCCAGCTACGCGCTCGACGGGCCATGGCGCCTGATTGCGGGTGCCAGCACCACCCGCCAAGAAAACCAAGCCGGTCTGGTCACCGGCAGCGACTTCACCACCAACGCGGTAGACGGCGGCGTGCGCTATCAATTTGCTACCGGCAGCTCTTTGAGCTACCTGATGCGCACCAACAAGGGCAGCTACCTCAACCGGGCAGTGCCCAACACCGGCGCGTTTGACGACCAATACACCCAGCTCGACAACGACCTGCGCCTGCGCTGGCTCATGGGCACCGGCAGCACGGTCAACGCTAACCTGACCCACATCAACCGCACCCACCCCCGCTACGGCCAGCGCGACTACAACGGCTTTAATTTCGGCGCCGGTGTCGACTGGGCCCTGACCGGCAAAACCAGCCTCAGCACCAGCATCAGCCACACGCTGGATACCTATGCCACCAATAACAGCAACTACAGCGGCACCGACAAAATCAGCGTGTCGGCCGGCTGGCAAATCAGCCCCAAAGTCGGCTTGCGCCTAAAAAACGACTGGGCACAGCGCAGCTACTTGGGCAGCCCCAGCACCACTGCCAGCAGCAACCGCCAAGACATCACCCGTGACACCACCTTGTCTGTGAACTGGCAGGCCCACGAACAACTGGCCCTGAGCGCATCCCTGCAACAAAGCAGCCGTGGCGTGAACCAAGCCAACCTCGATTACGACAGCACCATGCTGTTCTTTGCCGCACGACTCACTTACTAACCGGACCGCACCATGAACACCACACGCTTTACCGCCACCGTGTTGGCAGCCGCCATCGCCCTGACCCTAGTCGCCTGCGGCGACAAGAAAGACACCAAAGTCGCCACCCAGGTAGCTGCCAAAGTGGGCAGCGAAGAAATCTCGGTGCATCAGATCAACCAAGTTCTGAGCCGCACCAACACCAGTGGCGCTAACGCCGAGCAAGTGCAAGCCATGAGCCGCGAGGTACTCGAAAAGCTAATCGACCAACAACTCGCTGTCGACCAGGCCACCGAGAACAAACTCAACCGCTCGCCTGACGTGGTGTCCCAGATCGAGGCCGCCCGCCGCGACATTTTGGCCCGTGCCTACATCCAGCAAATCAGTGCCGGCGTGGCAAAACCCAGCCCTGAAGACATCAAGAACTACTACACCAGCAACCCCCAGCTTTTCAGCGAGCGCCGCATTTTCAATGTGCAAGAAATCGTAACCCCCAACGCGCCCGGCGTAGCGGCCACCCTCAAGGAACTGGTAGCCGCGGGCAAAAGCGCCGAAGAGATGGCCGCAGCTTTGAAAGCAAAAAACATTCAGTTCAATGGGGGCGGCGCCACCCGCGCTGCGGAGCAAATCCCGTTGGATGTGCTGCCCAAAATCCACGCCCTCAAAGACGGCCAAGCCACCGTGATCGATGCACCCCAGGCAATCACTATGGTGCGGGTGGTGTCGTCCCAGCAATCCGCAGTGCCTGAGGCAGCTGCATTACCGCGCATTGAGCAGTTTTTGACCAACCAGCGCGCTGGCGAAGCTGTGGCCGCCAATATCAAGCAACTGCGCAGCAACACCAAAATCAGCTACATGGGCGAGTTTGACAAAGCCGCAGCGCCCTCAGCTGCCGCTGCGGCCGCCCCCGTTTTGCCTACAGAGCCCGTGCTGCCCCCCGCTGTCGATGACAAGGCCAAGGCGGTCATCGACAAGGGCATCTCCGGCCTGAAATAAGCCCCCACGGCCCTGTAACTCTGCCACCCGAGGTTTCCCCCACCATGAACAAGCTTTTACAACTCCTGACAGCAGGCCTGCTGGCCTTGAGTGCTCTCACGGCTCATGCGCAAGATGGCAAAGCCGACTACCCCCTAGGCGCGGGCGACACCATCCGGGTGCAAGTGTTCCAAAACCCCGACCTGACTATCGAAACACGCGTGTCTGAGAGCGGCGTTATCACTTACCCGCTGATCGGCGCAGTACCTCTGGGTGGCCTGTCGGTCGCCGCGGCTGAAAAGAAAATTGCAGACGCACTGCAAAACGGCGGCTTTATTCAAAAGCCGCAAGTCAACATTGCACTCATCCAGATCCGTGGCAACCAAGTGTCTGTGCTGGGTCAAGTGGCACGGCCCGGGCGCTTTCCGCTGGAAACCGTCAACACCCGCCTGAGCGACATGCTGGCCAACGCCGGTGGCGCTACTAGCAGTGGCGACGATGTAGTGGTAGTCAGCGGCGTGCGCGATGGCAAGCCCTTCCGCAAAGAGATTGATATCCCGTCCATCTTCCTCGGCAACAAAACCCAAGATAACTTGCTGCTTCAAGGCGGAGACACCATTTATGTGCACCGCGCACCAGTGTTCTTTATCTATGGTGAAGTGCAGCGACCCGGCTCGTTCCGCATAGAGCGCGACATGACCATCATGCAAGCCCTGGCCCAAGGCGGCGGCCCCAACGCCCGCGGCTCTGAAAAGCGCCTACGCCTACACCGAAAACTACCCAACGGCAGCGTGCAACAAATCGAGCCCCAGCTAACCGACGCTGTGCAAGCCAATGACGTTCTCTACGTCAAAGAAAGCATCTTCTAAAAAGGGCCCCACAGACCATGACACTCCAACAATTTCTACTCATTCTGCGGGCCCGCTGGATGATCGCCTTGCTGGCCTTCGCACTCACGGTAGCTACCACTGTGGCCGTGAGCCTGTACCTGCCCAAGCAATACACCGCCAGCGCCGCTGTGGTGCTCGACGTGCGCTCACCCGACCCGGTCAGCGGCCTCATGTTGCAGGGCATGATGGGGTCCGGGTATATGGCCACCCAGGTGGACATCATCAATAGTGACCGCGTCGCCCAAGCGGTGGTGAAAAACCTGCGTATGGAAAGCAGCCCCGCCGTCCAAGCCCAGTGGCAAGAGGCCACCCAAGGCAAAGGCTTGCTGCGCGACTGGCTGGCTGCTGCCTTGCAAAAAAGCCTGGACGTCAAGCCCAGCCGCGAGAGCAATGTCATCAACATTAACTATACCGGTGCAGACCCCGAGTTTGCAGCTGCTATCGCCAATGCATTCGCTCAAGCTTATATGGATGTGAACTTGGACTTGCGCGTCGCCCCGGCTCGCCAGTTTGCTACGTTTTTTGAAGAGCAAACCAAAACCGCCCGCGGCCGCCTGGAGGCCGCTCAGCAAGCGCTGTCCGACTACCAGCAGGCGAACGGCATTACCTCTGCCGACGAGCGCATGGACTTTGAAACCGCCAAACTCAACGAGACCAGTAGCCAGCTCACCGGCGTGCAAGCCTTGACTACTGACAGCCAAAGCAAGCGTCAAAACAGCAAGGCCGACACTGTGGCCGAGGTCATGCAAAGCCCATTGATTAATAGCCTCAAGGCCGACATTGCCCGCCTGGAGGCCAGAATCACCGAAACCAGCGGTAACCTGGGCAAAAACCACCCGCAAATCCAGCGCAGCGAGGCCGAACTCGCAACCCTGAAATCCCAGCTGGACGCCGAGATCCGCAAAATCACCGCCTCCATCGACACCACCTACCAGGTCGGCAAGCAGCGCGAGGCTCAGTTGCAAGGCGCCCTAGCCGCGCAAAAGGCGCGTGTGCTGGAGCTCAACAAGCAACGCGATGAGCTCAATGTGCTGCGCCGCGACATTGAATCCGCGCAACGCGCTTTCGAAATCGTGAGTCAGCGCGCCTCGCAAACCAATATCGAGAGCCAAACCAACCAAACTAACATCGCAGTGCTAAACCCTGCGATCGCACCGCCCGCCCCCTCCAAGCCCCGGGTATTGATTAACGTGCTGGTCTCTATGTTTTTGGGTACGTTGTTCGGCGTTGGCCTAGCGCTGCTGCTGGAGCTGATGAACCGCCGTGTCCGCTCTACCGACGACTTGGTCGAGGCTCTGGAGCTGCCTGTGCTAGGCGCCATCAGCTCGGCATCGGGCATGTTTAAACGCACCGCCCTGGGAGCCCGCTCATGAACAACAGCACCAAAACCATTGGCGACATTCTGGTTGCCACCGGC
>JAIXVK010000607.1 GCA_027483085.1 Comamonadaceae bacterium
ACCGCTGAACAAGCCAACCGTGAGCGCCTGCTGGGGGTCACGATTCTGGAGGCGCCTGACCATGCCAAGGCGGTCGAGATGGTCGAAAAAGGCGATGCTGATGCGTTTGTCATGGATGACGTGTTGCTTTACGGCCTGGCCGCCAATCGCCCCAAGCCCGATGCCCTGAAGGTGGTGGGCAAGTTTTTGACGACCGAGCCCTTGGCCATCATGCTGTCCAAGAATGATCCGGAGTTCAAAAAGCTGGTCGACGAAGAAATGCGCCGGCTGATCGTCAGCAAAGAGATACAGCCGGTGTACGACAAATGGTTTTTGAAGCCGATTCCGCCCAACGACAAGGCCCTGAATCTGCCAGTGAGCTATTTGCTGCGCGATTTCTGGAAGTACCCCAGCGACTTCGTGCCGTTCTGAGCGGTAGCGCGGCCTCTGAAACAGGCCGGCAGGTTTTGGGACAATAGCGGCCATGACCTCCACCGCCACTCCCCAATCCCTCACCATTACCCGCCCTGACGACTGGCACTTGCATGTGCGCGACGGTGCCGCCCTGAGCACCGTGGTGCCGCACACGGCCGCCCAGTTTGGCCGCGCGATCATCATGCCCAACCTCAAGCCGCCGGTGACCACCGCCGAGCAAGCGTTGGCTTACAAGGCGCGTATCCAGGCCGCGGTGCCCGCCGGTGTGCAGTTCGAGCCCTTGATGACGCTTTACCTCACCGACAACCTGCCTGCCGATGAAATCGCCCGCGCCAAAGACGCCGGTGTCGTGGCCGCCAAGCTCTACCCCGCAGGCGCGACCACCAACAGCGACGCCGGTGTGACCGATTTGCGCAAAACCTACAAGACGCTGGAGGCCATGCAAAAGGCCGGTCTGTTGCTCTTGGTGCACGGCGAAGTGACCAGCAGCGACATCGACCTGTTCGATCGCGAGGCGGTGTTCATCGACACCCAGTTGATCCCGCTGCGCCGCGATTTTCCTGAGCTGAAAATTGTGTTCGAGCACATCACCACTCTCGAGGCCGCGCAATACGTGCAGGCGGCAGACCGCTTCACGGCGGCCACCATCACCGCCCACCACCTGCTCTACAACCGCAACGCCATCTTTACCGGCGGTATCCGTCCGCACTACTACTGCCTGCCGGTTTTGAAGCGTGAGACCCACCGCCAGGCGCTGGTCAAGGCGGCGACCAGCGGCTCCCCCAAGTTCTTCTTGGGCACAGACAGCGCCCCCCATCCGGCACACCTCAAGGAGCACGCCAGTGGCTGCGCCGGCTGCTACACCGCACACGCCGCCATGGAGCTTTACGCGCAGGCATTTGATGCCGCAGGTGCGCTCGACCAGCTGGAAGGGTTTGCCAGCTTCCATGGCGCAGACTTCTACAGCCTGCCCCGCAACACCGGCAGCATCACGCTCCAACGCGAAACCTGGACGCCACCCGAGAGCTTTGCTTTCGGCGAAACCACCCTAAAGCCGCTGGCCGCAGGCGAAGCATTGCAGTGGCGTTTGGTCTAGAAGCCATTGACTGGGCTGCGCCGTGGCTTTCGCCCTGGCGCAGCGTGGGTGAGCGCGTTGCGCAAGGCGTAGACGCCGGACAAACCGTCGCCCAGGCCCTGAATGCCCGGGGTATGGCCCCGGTGCGCTTTATTCCGCAAAATGAGCTGCCATCGGGCACGGCTTATGAGCAGCATATTTTTGACACCGGCGGCGTGCCAACCCGGGACGGCCTGCACGATTTTTTCAATGGGCTGTGCTGGATGCACTTTCCCCTCGCCAAGCAAAAGCTCAACCGGCTGCAGGCTGAGCAGATTGCCCAGACCGGCATCCAGCCGGTACGCGGCCCAGCGCGGGACGCACTCACGGTGTTTGATGAAAACGCGGCACTGCTGATCGCGCCCGATGCCTTGTGGGATGCGCTGGCCGCTAAAGATTGGGCGCGCCTGTTTGGCCCTTTGCGCCCCTTGTGGGCCGAGGCGACGTTGATCCTCTTCGGCCACGCGCTGCTGGAAAAGCTGGTTTACCCACGAAAACCGATCACAGCCCACGTATTCCGTGCGCAGGTAGCTACTAATTCGATAGCGGATTTGGATGCGTGGTTGGCCGGCGCTTTGAGTGCCCCCATGCTGGCTGCCAAGCCCTTTGCCCACCTGCCGGTGCTGGGCGTGCCGGGCTGGTGGCCCGACAACACGCTGCCCGGTTTCTACGAAGACACCAGTGTCTTCCGGCCGCTCAGGCCTTCAGCTTGAGCAGGTGCACCATCACCCGTGCGGTGGTTTGGTCGAAGTCAATTTGCGAATGGAAGTCTTTGCCGGCGAGCCAGGAGGCATCCCAGCGGTTTTGCTTGAGCGTGGCTTTCCACTCCTCGTGCTGGGTCGCCAGGCGGATCGCCTCCACCATGGCGCTCTGCCGTGCGACCGGTACTGCTTGGCCGGTGAATACGCCGCGCCAGTTGGCCATATCGAGCTGCAGCCCCTGATCGCGCATGGACGGAATGCCGAACGAGGATTTGCGGGACGAAACGCCGATCGCCCGCAACTGGCCGCTGGCAATCTGTGCGCTGAACTCGCTGAAGCCGGAGACGCCAATGGTGGCCTTGCCCGACAACACAGCGGCAGCCACCTCGGTGCCGCCCGCAAACGGCAGGTAGACCAAATCTTCAGGGTTAGCACCGGTGGCACGGGCGAAAACGCCCGCGAAAATGTGATCGACCCCACCGGCCGAGCCGCCCGCCACGGGTACTGCTTTCAGTGACGCTTTCATGGCGGCTGAGAGGTCGGTCGCGGTTTTGATCGGCGAGTTGGCGGCCACCACCATCACCAGGTAGTCGCTGGTGAGCCGGGCCAGCGGAGCCAGCACTCCCATGTCAACGGCGGGTTTTTGTAACGCCACAGCGCCCACCATGACGGTACCGCCCATGATCAGGGTGTGAGGATCTGTGGCGTATTTTTCTGCGTAGTAGGCCAAGCCGAGCGTGCCGCCCTTGCCGCCTTTGTTTTCGTACTCAATGCTGTCGACGCTGCCCGTTGCCATCAGGGCGCTACCCAGAGCACGGCCCGTCTGGTCCCAGCCACCGCCGGCATTGGCCGGAATCACAATCCGCAGCTTCTGCGACAGCTTGCTCACCGGTGCGGTCTTGGCGCCCACGACTTTGGCCGTTTGTGCAAAGCTTGCAGTGGCGGCCATGAGTGTGCTGCCGGCGGCCCATTGGGCGAGGAGGGTGCGACGGTTGATCGGGTGCATAGAAGGGCCTGTGGGGGGAAGAGCAGGCTATTCTCACCGCTTCGGGCGGGTTTGGGATCTCACTACTTTGTAAAAAAGTAGCAGTTCAGAATGCCCATAAACTTCATGGGCTCAAGCCGCGGGGTGCTTGAATTCACGCCCCGCGCCCCTACTATCTGCATTAACGGCCCATGAAGGGCGCTTTTCCGAGAGAAAACCATGAAACGCATTTTTTTGTTTATTTTGACCAACGTGCTGGTGGTCGCTGTGCTGGGCGTGGTCGCCAGCCTGCTGGGGGTGAACAAGTTTTTGACCTCTAACGGCCTGAACCTCGGCGCTTTGCTGGGTTTCGCCCTGATCATGGGTTTTGGTGGCGCCATCATCTCCTTGCTGATCAGCAAGCCTATGGCCAAGTGGACCTCAGGTGTGCAAATCATCGAGCAGCCCCGCAATGCCGACGAGGCTTGGATTGTGGACACCGTGCGCAAGTTTGCTGACAAGGCCGGCATCGGCATGCCCGAAGTTGGCATCTTCGAAGGCGAACCCAACGCATTCGCCACAGGCGCGTTCAAAAACAGCGCGCTGGTAGCCGTGTCCACCGGTTTGCTGCGTGGCATGACCCGCGACGAAATTGAAGCCGTGATCGGCCACGAAGTGGCGCACATCGCCAACGGCGACATGGTCACGATGACCCTGATTCAGGGCGTGATGAATACGTTTGTGGTGTTTATCAGCCGCATCGTCGGATACGCGGTGGACAGCTTCTTGCGCAAGAACGATGAGCAGAGCAGCGGCCCGGGCATCGGCTACTACGTCACGACCATCGTTATGGACATCGTGCTCGGCTTTGCAGCCGCCATGGTGGTTGCCTGGTTCAGCCGCCAGCGCGAGTTCCGTGCCGATGCGGGCGCCGCTCAGTTGATGGGCCGCAAGCAGCCCATGATGAACGCCTTGGCCCGTTTGGGCGGCATGACCCCCGGCGAGCTGCCCAAGAGCGTTGCTGCTATGGGTATTGCGGGTGGTATCGGTCAATTGTTCTCCACCCACCCGCCTATCGAGCAGCGCATTGCGGCTCTGCAAGCAAACAACGGGCAGTAAATCCGGCGGCGCTTGGCGCTGTACCTCTTGAGCCAACCCCTTGCCGCTGCATGCGCCAAGGGGTTTTGATTTTTTTGACGTGCTACAAACCTTGTTTGCATTTCACTTCTTCCCACTATGGAATTCGCTACTTGGCTTGCCTTCTTTGCTGCTTCCTGGGCTATCAGCATCTCGCCGGGCGCTGGCGCCGTGGCCG
>JAIXVK010000030.1 GCA_027483085.1 Comamonadaceae bacterium
GCCGGGGACGCTGCAGGCGTCTGCAGTTGCGGAGCAGGTGCCACACGAACGGGGATGGCAGGCGCCACAGCAGCAGGCACCGGTGCTACCGAGGCTGCAGGTACCGAAGAAACTACGGGTGCCACTACCGCTGCGGCTGCAGGCACTGGCGCAGCCGGGCGCTCAGGAATCGCTAGAGTTTTTTTTTCAGCCGCGGGCTTGAAGGCCAACAAACGGAGCAAGACCAGCGTCAGCGCTGCGTATTCATCAGGAGCCAAACCCAGGTCAGCACGGCCATGCAGGCACATGCTGTAGAGCAACTGGGTCTCGTCTGTCGGCATCGCCTGTGCCAGGCGGGCAGTCTCTGCAGCCTCCGGGTCGCTGTCGTCCAAGCCGGAGTGCCCGGTGGCTTGTGCCACCGCCATCCGCTGCAGCACCGAGGACATTTCCTCCAGGGTAGAGGCAGCGCTCAATCCATTCATCCGCAGGGTTTCGCAGGTGTCGACCACCGTTTTTCCGTCACCGGTCGCCAACGCCTCAATCAGGCGGAACACGTAAGAGCGGTCCACGCTGCCCAACATCTGGCGCACCGCAGCCTCTTGCAACTGCCCGGAGCCGAATGCAATCGCCTGGTCGGTGAGGCTCAGAGCATCACGCATGGAGCCGCGCGCCGCGCGGGCCAATAAGCGCAGGGCCTGGGTTTCGGAGTGCACTTGCTCGACATCCAGCACTTTGGTCAAGTGCTCGCGAATGGTTTCCGGCGCCATGGGGCGCAGGTTGAACTGCAGACAGCGCGACAACACGGTCACCGGCACTTTTTGCGGGTCGGTCGTGGCCAACACAAACTTGAGGTATTCGGGCGGCTCTTCGAGCGTTTTCAGCATCGCGTTGAACGCGGTGTTGGTGAGCATGTGCACTTCGTCGATCATGAAGACCTTGAAGCGCCCTTGCACCGGCTTGTAAACCGCTTGCTCCAGCAAGGCCTGCACTTCATCGACGCCACGGTTGGACGCCGCGTCAAGCTCGGTGTAGTCGACAAAGCGGCCGCTATCGATATCGGTACATGCTTGGCAGACGCCACACGGGGTCGCCGTGATACCGCCCTGCCCGTCAGCACCTTGGCAATTCAAGGATTTGGCCAGAATGCGGGAAACGGTGGTTTTGCCCACACCACGCGTGCCGGTAAACAAATACGCGTGATGCAGACGCTGCGTCGTCAGTGCGTTGGTCAAGGCCTGTACCACGTGGTCCTGCCCTACCATTTCTGTGAAATTGCGGGGGCGGTACTTGCGGGCGAGCACGAGATAAGACATGAGGCGATTCTAAGGTCTCGGCAGGGTTACAATAGTCGCTGACGGGCCTTCCCGCATGGTGAAGCGGCCAACCGGGTCAGGTGGGGAACCAAGCAGCCCTAACTGTGGAGCCAGTGCCGGGGTCAGGCTCGTCAACTACCCTTTCTTAAACTCAGTCGGCCACGCCACCATGGTTTTGGGTTTCCTGCGATGGGCCCTTGCCCTTTGTGTTGTACTGAGCGGGTCTGCAGGCGCCCAACCTGCCGGCGTTTCTGCCACGCTCCCCGTTATTACCCTCACTGCCGACAGCCCGACCTCCGTGGACATCGGTGCGAATGTGGCCTATCTGCTGGATGACAGCCGCCAGCTCCAACTCGAGCAAGCCATGGCGGAGGGCCAACCTTGGATGCCGGTGGCCCGCACCATCCCGAACTTCGGCTTTACCAACCACGCGTACTGGTTCCGCTTGGTACTGGACAACCAGACGGCCAAGCCCATGGCACGCGTTCTGGAACTACCGCGCCCCTTCTTGGATGACGTGCGGTTGTTTCACCTGTCGGAGGGCCGCATGGTCAACCGCTATGCGCTGGGCGATGAGCAGCCTTATGCGCAAAGGGCGGTTCAGCACCAGAACTTTTTAATGCCGCTGAACCTGGAACCCGGGCGCAACCTCGTGGTGCTGCGGATCGCTTCCAGTGGCACAGTAGAAGCCCCACTGCGCCTGTGGCAGCCGGCCGCATTCTATGAAGCATCTGCCCTCGGCCACCTGATGTCAGGCGCCGTGTTCGGCATGTTGGTGGTGATGATTGTTTACAACTTGTTTGTGTATCTCTCCACCCGCGACCGGAGCTACCTGCACTACATCTTCTTTGTCGCCAGCTACCTGGTGTTTTGGGGCACGCTCAATGGCTATGCATTTGCCTATGTATGGCCCGAAGCGATTCGCTGGAACAGTGTGGCAGTTCCGGTGGCCATTGCGAGTGCTTGCTTGTCGGCCAGCCTGTTTGCCGCGAGCTTTTTGAAGCTGGAGCGCTTTTCGCCGACCACCCACCGGGTGGTGATGGGCATGGCCTGGATCAGCGCCGGCCTGATATTGAGCGCGTTTGTGCTGCCCTACAGCTGGTTGATCCGGGTCACTTCGGGTTTCATTTTGGTGGTGTCCGTTGCCGCACTCTCGATCGGCTACTGGCGCTGGTGGCAAGGCGCGCGGTTCGCCCGCTTTTATTGCCTGTCGTGGACCGCACTTTTTGTGGGGGTCAGCGTGCTGACCATCAGCAAATTCGGCTGGCTGCCGAGCAACTTTCTCGTCGACAACGCCTCGCAAATCGGCATCTTGATGCTGGTGCTGCTGCTGTCACTCACCCTGGCCGACCGGATCAACACCGACCGCGGCCTGCGCATCGATGCCCAAAGCGCGGCGCTCGCGCATGCCAAAAAAGCCCGCGCCTCGCAGCAGGCCTTGCTCGACGCCACCGCCGACGCGAACCGTGCACTGGAAGAGCGGGTGCACGAGCGCACCACCGAGCTGAACCTGACCCTCGACCAGCTGCGCCTGGCCAACGAGCAATTGCAGCGTCTCTCCATGACAGACAGCCTGACCCAGGTCGGCAACCGGGCGTTTTTCGACCAGTCTCTGGTCACCGAGCACAAGCGCGCCAGCCGCTTGAAGCAACCACTGGCCCTGGTGCTGCTGGACATTGACCACTTCAAAGCCATCAACGACACCTATGGCCACCCCGCGGGCGATGCCTGTTTGCAGGCGCTGGCGCAGCTCATGCGGCAACAAGTGCAGCGCGCAGGCGATTTGCTGGCCCGCTACGGCGGCGAGGAATTTGTGGTGCTACTGATCAACAGCACCCTGGGCGACGCGCTGGAGCTGGCCGAAGAATTCAGGTCGGATATTGCGGCACTGGAAGTGCCATTTGAAGGCCGCACCCTGCGCTTTACCGCCAGCTTCGGCGTCGCCAGTGCAGTCCCCGACATGCTGTTCACGCCCTCGCAATTCGTGGGCGATGCGGACCGCGCCCTCTACGAGGCCAAGCACAGCGGCCGCAACTGTGTGCGGGCCGCGTCTCCGCGACTGCGCAAGACCGAGGCCACTGACTCGGTCTGAGCCGTGGCCAGAGAGATAGCCCTCATTGCTATCAAATCAGGAGCTACCGGCGCAAGTAAATCGTGCGCCAACGGCACTTTTTATGCTGAACGCAGGTAGTCCACCACGCCCTGCCCCGCCGCCTTGCCACTGGCAAAACAGGCTTGCAGCAAGTAGCCGCCGGTAGGGGCCTCCCAGTCCAGCATTTCGCCGGCGCAGAACACGCCGGGGAGTTGCTCCAGCATCAGCTGCGGTGTCAGCACCTCAAACAACACGCCACCGGCGGTGCTGATGGCCTCGTCAATCGGGCGTGCTGCCTGCAGGGTAATGGGCAGCGCTTTGATGGCGGCCGCCAGTTGCACAGGATCGTTGACCGCCTCTTTGCCCAGGCGCTCGTACAGCATGGCGGCTTTGATGCCTTCCAGGTGCAAGCGGCTCTTCAGGTGGCTGCTCAGGGAGCGGGTGCCACGCGGGTGGCGCACCTCAGCCAACACCTTTTCGGCAGACATGTCGGGCAACAAATCGAGATGGATCGTGGCACTGCCGGTGCGCAAAATGTCGTCGCGGAGCAAGGCCGAGGCAGCGTAGATCAAGCTGCCTTCCACGCCGGTAGCAGTGGCCACAAACTCGCCCTTGCGCTGAAACGCGACACCGTTCGCATGGCTGACCGAGATGGCCACCGACTTGAACGGCTGGCCGGCAAACTTGTCGCTGAAAAACGGGGTCCAACCGCCTTGCACATCAAAACCGCAGTTGGCGGGCAGCAAAGGCGCAACCGCCACACCCTTGGCGGCCAACAAGGGCACCCAGGCACCGTTGGAACCCAGCCGCGCCCAGCTGCCGCCGCCCAAGGCCAGCACCACAGCACGGGCGTGCACAAGCCGCTGCCCGGACGGCGTCTCGAACACCAGTGCGGAGGTGGCCTGGCCTGCTGCTGCATCGGTCCAACCGGTCCAGCGGTGGCGCATATGAAACTGCACCCCGTGACCTTCTGCCGGGTGGCGCAGCCGGTGCAACCAGGCCCGCAGCAGGGGCGCTGCTTTCATATCCACCGGAAACACCCGGCCGGAACTGCCCACAAATGTCTCCACCCCCAGCGATTCGGCCCAGGCGCGCAAGCCGGTGGCGTCCAGCCCGGCCAACAAAGATTCGATGGCGCTGCGGCGCGCGCCATAACGGCCGGCAAAGGTATCGGCCCCCTCGGAGTGGGTCAGGTTCAGCCCCCCCTTGCCCGCCAGCAGGAACTTGCGGCCCACCGAGGGCATGGCGTCAAACACATGGGCGGCAACGCCGGCATCGCACAGCACCTGTGCAGCCATCAGGCCGGCCGGCCCACCGCCGATGATGGCCACGTCCACCGTCAAGGGAGGCAGAGCAGAAACAGGAGCGGCGGAAGAATTCAGTTCAGTCAAAGTAGTCAATCAAAAAGTTCAATGAGTCGGCCTTGCGGCGTCAAAAAGGCAATGTGCACCTGGCTGCCCGGCTGGATCAGCTGCAGTGCGGTGCGGTACTCGCGCAGCTGGTCGCACAGATCGGGCTGGTCTTGCGGCGTGGCGGTGGACTTGAAGTCCAGCACCCACCACGCTTGGGTCGCCCGGTGTTGCACCAGGCGGTCCAGCCGCAAGGTGCGCCCCGCGTGGGCCAGCGCCACTTCGTTGGCGTGCCACGCCACCGACGGCCGTTGCCACGCCCAAGCTGCTTCGCCTGCGAGTATGCCTTGCGCCATGCGCTCGGCTCGGGCCACATCATCCGGACCCAAACCAAAGGCGCGCGCGACCTGGGCGCGTTGCACAGCAGACCACCGCGACTCCGAACGCTGGGGACCTTCTTGCAGCGGCACCCACTCCAGCAGCCGGTGCATGGCCTGGCCGACCCGGGATTCGAGAGAGTCTGTCGC
>JAIXVK010000090.1 GCA_027483085.1 Comamonadaceae bacterium
AGCGACGCGGGCCACACGACCCGCGTTGTCCGCGAGACTAGGGTCCTGCGCCAGATCGGTCCGGCCAATCAACTCCATCAATCGCCGAAAGATGCTGTCACCGTTGCCCGCAATCAGTGCGTAGCCACCATCAGCACACAAGTAGGCGTTAGTCGGCGCAATGCCGGGCAATGCCGAACCAGCAGGACCACGCACTGCACCGAATGCGCTGTACTCCGGCAAAAGACTTTCCATGCAATTGAAAACGGCTTCGTACAGGGCGACGTCAATCACTTGACCCTCGCCAGTTCGGTTCCGGTGTTGAAGCGCCAACAAGATACCGATTACGCCGTGCAATGCTGCGAGGGTGTCACCCAGACTGATACCTACGCGCACCGGCACCCGCCCGGGCTCGCCGGTAAGGTGGCGCAAGCCGCCCATAGCCTCGGCAACGACACCGAACCCCGGGCGGTTTCTATACGGGCCAGTCTGTCCGTACCCACTGATGCGCAGCATGATCAGGCGAGGATTCAAAGACGACAGCGCATCCGGTCCCAAACCCCAACCCTCCATGGCGCCTGGCCTGAAGTTTTCAATCAGCACATCTGCCTCTGAAGCGAGGCGCCGGACAATGTCCTGCCCTCCTGGGGTGCGCAGGTCCAAAGCTAGTGACTTTTTGTTCCGGGACTGCACCTGCCACCAGACGGAGGTTCCGTCTTTGAGCAAGCGCCATTTGCGCAAGGGGTCGCCCGTGCCGGGCGACTCAATCTTGACGATGTCTGCACCAAAGTCAGCGAGCGTCTTGCCGGCAAAAGGGCCTGCAATCAGTTGCCCGAGTTCCAACACCTTGAGGCCTGTCAGCGGCCCCGGTTGTGTTGGCGAATTCTGATGATCAGAAGATTGTGTTTGTTCCATGACCAGCAGTGTCCTGCCGGCCTGTACTTCGGTCTATTTGAACTTGGCGAGTTAAGCCTTAGCGTTTTGCGAAGGCGTGCACAGGAAATCCCTTATTGCACGGACAGAGGAATCCGCATCACGACGAATGGCAATTTTGAGTTGCCGCTGCGCCCAGTCGTCGCGCAACGGTCGCCAAGACAACTTCATGGCCTTGATGATGGGCAGCGCTGCAGCTTTGGGCAGTGCAGCAATACCAAGGCCTGAAGCCACCATATGGGCTACGGCATCAAAGCTGCGGACTTGCATCCTCAGCTTGAAGGGACGCCCTGCCTTAAGCGCAGTTTGTTGCTGCCGCATCAACAGTGCGGCCCCTGCATTCAAACTGATCCAGTTTTCATCCAGGGTTTCTGCAAAGCCAATCGGTGATTTGCCGGTTAGCCTGTGACCTTGCGGAAAAATGAGCACTAACAAATCTTTGCGGAAACTCCGGGTATCCAGGTCATCATCAAACGGCCCCTCTACATAGGCAGCCACATCGGAGCGCCCCTCTCTCAAGCTACTCACTGCCAAGTCTGACACTTGTTCATCAAGTGCAACGTGTATCTCCGGATGCAACTCAGAGTACTCCGCCAACAGGGGTGGAAGGAACTGGTTAATGGCGGCGGTACTGGAGGTGAGACGTACCTGCCTGGAGACACCCTCCTTGACGTTGTCGATATCCTGAACCAGCTTGTCCAGGCCCTGGAGGAGTTCCAGTCCATGCTTAACGAACGCTCGCCCGATATCTGTTGGCTCCAAACCTCTGGAATGACGATGAAACATGGCAGCGCCAATCGTCTTCTCCAGATCGTGGATACGACGACTTGCAGCTGGTAGAACAAGATTGCATTCACGCGCAGCCGCAGTGAGGCTACCTAGCTGCGCGCAAACCACGGCAAGCTTGATTGAAATGAAATCGAATCTTGCCAGGTTGTAGTTTGTTGATTGCATATTGAGAAGACACGTCACCGGATGCTACTAACTTTAGTCCAAACCCACTTTTCCTATTGCCAAGCGGTTGGGCTGTAAATTTGACTAACTGACAGCAGCACGCGCCCCTGAGAACACCAGTGACGTCTTTGCAAGCAAAACTCAGCTCAACCCGTCCGGCTTGATCTGGGCCCGCTCGATCACGGCTTTCCACCGGACCTTCTCCGCCTTGATGAAAGTATCAAACTCTTTGCCGGTGTTGCCCACTGCCAGCGCGGTCTCTTGCGACAGCTTGTCTTTCACGGCAGATCCTCGTGCAGCCTTGATGGCCTCCAACTCCAGCTTGTCGATCGATGGCTTGGACCATTTTTTGGGAGCCAGCAAGCCGTACCACTGCGTCATCTCAAAGCCCTTGTAGCCCTGCTCGGCCACGGTGGGCACATCAGGCAACTGCGGCAAACGTTCGGCAGTGCCGGTGGCGATGCAGCGCAGCTTGCCCGCCTTGATGAAGGCCAACAACGCAGGCGCACCTACAGAGGCCGCTTGCAGGCGGCCTGCCATCAAGTCTGTGAGCATCGGGCCCGTACCACGGTAAGGCACATGCAACATGAAGGTGCCACTCACCATCTTGAGGTACTCAAACGCCAGATGCCCTGCACTGCCATTGCCCGCCGATCCGTAGTTCAACTGACCGGGGCGAGCCTTGGCATAGGCTACAAATTCCTTGAGGTTCTGTACCGGCAAATCCGGATGCACCACGTATAAGCTGGGCACCTTGGAGATCAGTGTGATAGGCGCGAAATCGCGGTCAGCGTCATAGGGCAGCTTGGGGAAGATGAACGGATTCACCGCCAAAGTGCCGATGTGCCCCAGGATGAACGAGTGTTCATCGCTGTTGTTGGCCACCTCTTGCATCGCGATGTTGCCCGCTGCCCCGGGCTTGTTTTCAACAAAAACGTTCTGACCAATGGTTTTTGCCATCTCGCCCGCGATGGCGCGCGCCACAATTTCCGAGCTGCCACCGGGTGCAAACGGCACTACCAGGCGCAAAGGTTTGTTGGGCCAGGTGCCCTGAGCAAATGCAGGCGGCAGCCAGACGCTGCTGGCCGCGGCTGCTCCCGTGGTCAGCCATTGGCGGCGATTCATGGAAATTTCGTTCATCGGGTCTCCTCGTTATGGTGTCTTGGTATTCAAAATCCGTTGCGGATGATGCAAGGCCCAACCTAACAAGTTCCTATCAATCGGGCTGGGTGAACGGACCCATAATCCGCGCCATGCATATCCTGTTGGCCGAAGACGAACACAGTTTGGGCGAGTGGCTCAGCAAGGCCTTGGAACAATCGGGCCACAAGGTGGACTGGCGCAACGA